>JBBQDT010000034.1:0-33068 GCA_038319955.1 Gemmatimonadales bacterium
GAACCGTTCTTGGCGTCGGCTTCGATGGTAGCGAGCGGAACGCCGTGGTTCTCCACGACGATCACCTCGAGACCGTTCGGCAGGATTTCCCGCTTGATGCGCTTTTCGAGCTCCGCTCGTTGCGCCTGCAACGGAAGCCCGGCGACGAGTGCAAGCGCGACGGCCAGCGTCGTGCGTACGAGTGAGTGTCGCGGTAGCGATTGCCCTGCGCTCATGATTTCTTTCCCTGGCCAATGTCGAAGCTCCCCAGTTCCTCGCCTGCGCCCGCGATTCCCGCGGCTGCGCTCGAATCCGTCGTGGCCGCGCTCAGTGGCGACCGGCTGACGCGCAATGTGCCACTCGCGCCATACACCACGTTCAAGATCGGTGGACCGGCGGACCTGCTCTACGAGGCGGACAGCGCCGATGCGCTGGCTGACGCCATCGTAACCGCCCGCCGCATGGAGGTTCCGTATTTCGTCCTGGGGCTCGGCGCCAACGTCCTGATCGGCGACAAGGGAGTTCGCGGACTCGTGATCCGCAATGTGGCGACCAGGCATCACTTTGGCGACGACGGACGTCTCTGGGTCGAGAGCGGCGCCGTCATGGCGAAGATCATTCCGGAGGCAGTTCGGCTCGGATGGTCGGGGCTCGAACACTATGTCGGCATTCCCAGCACGGTTGGCGGCGCCATCTGGCAAAACCTGCACTTTCTCTCGCCCGCGCCCGAGCGCGAACGTACGATGTTCATCGCCGAGGTGTTCGAGTCGGCAGAACTGCTCACGGAAGAGAGCGAGCGGAAGACGGTGGACCGCGAGTACATCCACTTCGGCTACGACGACACGATCTTCCATCATCGTCGCGACTACGCGCTGGCCGCCACGTTCAAGCTCGAGCGGAAGGACCCGGACGTCATGCACCGCACCATGCAGGAAAACCTCAGCTGGCGCGGTGCTCGCCATCCGTGGCTCGAATGGCATCCGAGTGCCGGTTCCATCTTCAAGAAGATCGAGGGCGTTGGTGCTGGCAGGCTCGTTGACCAGTGCGGTCTCAAGGGCTTTCATGTCGGCGACGCGCAGATCTCCCATATCCACGCCAACATCATGGTGAATCTGGGCAGCGCCATGAGCGCTGACGTGATCGCACTGATCCGTCATGCGCAGAACGCGGTCAAGGAAAGGTTCGGGTATGAGCTGGAGCCCGAAATCAACTTCGTGGGAGAGTTCTAGCTCGGGGGAATCGGCTTCCGATCATCCATCGGCACGAAGTTCGACAGGAACAGCCGCTCCTGCGGCGTGAGGCTCTTGAGGCCGGACGCGCTGATCTTGTCGAGGATCCGATTCACTTCATCCTTGTTCACGGAGTGAATGGCGTCCCGGTTGACCTTCTGCCAGTTCCCCTGCAGGGCATCCGCCGGCGGCGCCGCTGTCGCGACTTGCTTGAACCGTTTGGCGCCGTGTGTACGCTCGAGGAACAGCAGGTACAGGAAGCCACCGAGGAAGCCGCCGAGATGCGCGAAGTGCGCGACGCCGCCCCCGCCACTGAATCCGCCGAACAGTGACATAGCGGTGTAGATGGCCACCAGCCATCGCGCTTCGATCGGTAGAACGCCCCAGATCATGATCTGGTCGCGAGGCCAGAAGCGCGCGAACGCCAGCATGACGCCGTATACGGCCCCAGATGCGCCAATGATGGGCGCGTAGGGCGCAAACACGAACGAAAGCAGTGCGCCGGCGATGCCACTCAGGAAGTACAGGGCAAAAAAGCGCTGCGGTCCGAGCCGCGATTCAACTCGTGATCCAAAGAAATAGAGCGCAAGCATGTTGAACAGGATGTGCGTCAGGCTGCCATGCAGGAACATGTACGTGATGATCGTCCATGGCCTGGATAGCATCAGCGCAGGAACGAACGCCAGCTGCGATGTCAACGGCGGCATCGTTTGCTGGAGGAAATACACGATCACGTTCGCAACCATCAACCGCAGGACCCAAGGGGTCACGTTCAAACCTCGCTCATGATGCAGTGGTCGTCCGCTCGAGCAGTTCGAGCGCATCGGTTTCCTGTTCCCACGCCGCCAGCGCCTTGTCGAGCCGCGCGCGCACCTTGTCCAGCTCCGCGCCCAGTTTGTGAGCCTGTCCTACGCCGGTGGGCCGCGTATAGAGCTCCGGATCATCCAACGTCTTCGTCAGCGTCGTTACCTCGGCCTCCAGCACTGCTACATCGCGCTCGGCTTTCTCGGTCCGCTCCCGCGCCTGCTTCAACGTCTTTCGTGCATCGTTACCCACCGGTCGCTCCTCTCGACGCGACGTCCGCTTCTTCTCGTCCACGCGGCGCAGCGCCACTTCCTCCGACGCCCGCACCGATGCAGCATGTGCGCGCTCCTCACTCACCACTTCCCACTCGGCGAAGCTGCCATCGAATTCCGTGATGTGACACTCGTGAAGAACCCACACCTTCGATGCCAGCGCCCGCAGCATGGCGCGGTCGTGGCTGACGAGAATCACCGTTCCCTCATACCCCTCGATCGCGTCTTCGAGCACCTCGATCGTCTCGACGTCCAGATGGTTCGTCGGCTCGTCGAGCACCAGGAGGTTGGCCCGCGTCAACATGAGCATGGCGAGGGCCACACGAGCCCGTTCTCCGCCGGACAGCGTCGCGGCCTTCCGCTGTACCTCGTCGCCGGAGAACCCGAATCGGCCCAGATGCCCCTGAACCATGCGTCTCTCCCACTGCGGCCGTAGCTCGTTGATGGCCTCGAACAGCGTCTTGTCCAGCGGGACCTGGCCGAGTTGTTGATCGTAGTACGCCACGTGAATCGAGTTACCGACGCGAAGCGCACCCTCCTGCGGCTCCCTCTCGCCGACGAGCGTCTTGAGCAACGTGGATTTGCCCGAGCCATTCGGGCCGAGAATGCCGAGTCGGTCCCCGCGCATGATGCGTCCGTTGAACTTCTCGATCAGCGTGCGGTCCTGAACGGCGATCTTGAGCTTCTCCGCCACCGCCACCTGATCGCCGCCACGCTCAGCGATCTCCAGTCGCAGCGACATCGTTCCGTCTTCACCGATCGGCGAACTCAGACGCGGCAGACGCGCCAGCAGCTTGCGGCGTCCCTTCGCCTGCTTGGTGTTCTGCCCAGCCAGGTTCCTGGAGATGTAGTCGACCTGCGCGGAGATCACTTTCTGCTGCTTGTCGAACGCTCGCTGCTGCGCCAGACGACGTTCCAGCCGCTGCGCGACGAACGCTTCGTAGCCGCCCGTATACGCCGTCGCCGACCCACCTTCGAAATGGAGCACATGGTCCACTACCGCCGCCAGAAAAGCGCGGTCATGACTTACCAGCGCGACTGTGCGATCGATCTCCTGGAGATACTGCTCGAGCCACCGGGTTGTCTCGAGATCGAGATGGTTGGTGGGCTCGTCCAGAAGCAGGATGTCCGACGGGGCGACAAGCTGGCGCGCGAGACCGACGCGCCCGCGCTCGCCGCCACTCAACTGCTCGAGCGGCTGTGCGCGCGCCTTCGCGGCATCGAATCCCAAGCCTTGCAGCACGGCGTCTACACGCGGCGCAATGGTATATCCCCCCTCGCGCTCGAAGCGCTCCAGGTCGCGACCATAACGCGCCATCGTCGCCTCGTCGTGCACCTCGGCCAGGTTGTGCGCCTGTTCGGCGAGCGACTGCTCCAGCGCGAGAAGGTCGGCGAATGGACCGGCCGCCGCTTCCCACACGGTTGTCGCTGTGCCGAAGTCGCGATGTTGTCCCAGTAGCGACAGCGTGAGGCCGGACTGGCGCGCGACCGTCCCCTTGGACGGCGCGAGCTCGCCAGTCATCAGCTTGAACAGCGTCGTCTTTCCGGTGCCGTTGCGGCCGACCACCCCCCAGCGCTCACCCGCGCTGATGGTCAGTGTGATATCGGTGAACAGCGTGGTGGCACCAAACTCGACTCCGGCGTTGCCGATCGAGATCTGCGTCACGTCATCCCTTTGCCAACCAGCTTTTCCACGTCGTCTCCGCAGCGCCAATCGTCAGCGCGATACCGTGCCGCACGAGCGGCATTTTCAATATGAGCGGCTCGTCGATGAGTATGTCGAGCCAGCGGTCGTCTCCATAGCGTGCCGTGCGCAACCCGAGCTCCGCGTACCGTTTCGAGCTTTCGTCCACGAGCGCTGAGGCACCGAATTTCTGCGCGTAGCGCGTGAGCTCTCCCCGCGACGCCGCCCGCTCCAACAGATCCACGAAGTGCGTTTTTACCCTGCGTTCGGCAAAAAATCGCAGGGCCTTTCGCGTCTCTGCGTTCTTTTTCACTCCGAAGATCTGAACGTCCATGCGGGCTACATTTGTATAATTGAACGCCGCGGACGAACCGCGTCCTCGATCGCATCGCTCTCGTGAACCGCTCTAGCGAACTTACCTATACCCCCGCGTGGTGGGTACCGGGCGCGCACCTTCAGACACTTTGGGGAAGGTTCGCTCGTCGCTCGCGCGTCGTCCCGACACAGAGTGAGCGCTGGATCACGCCCGACGGCGACGAGCTGGAGATTCGTCGCCTCCACGCGCCGCCTAATGCCAGCAGGGACACCCCTCGATTGCTCCTGCTCCACGGGCTCGAAGGGACGATCCGCTCACACTACATTCAGGGGACGCTCGCCTTGGCCCAGGCGCGCGGGTGGGCTGCCGACGTACTCATCTTCCGCAGCTGCAACGGGGAAGTGAACCGGGTTCGGCGGATGTACCACTCCGGCGAAACGACCGACATCGACTTCGTCGTGCGACGGCTTATCCGCGAGAATCCGCGCCAACCACTGCTGGTGGCTGGCTTTTCACTCGGCGGGAACGTCCTGCTCAAATGGCTGGGAGAACAGGGCGACGGTGCCCCCAATCAACTTCGCGCCGCGGCGGCGGTGTCCGTGCCTTTCGACCTCGAGCGCGGTGCACGTAACATCGAACGCGGCTTTGCACGCGTATACACATGGCACTTCATGCGCACGCTGCGCCTGAAGGCCCTCGCCAAACTTGGCCGATTTCCAGACCTGTTCGACCCAACCGCGCTCCAGCGTGCGCGGACGCTGTTCGAATTCGACGATGCCGTAACTGCTCCGGTGCATGGCTTCAGGAGCGCACACGACTATTACACTCGCTCCAGCGCGCTCCAGTACCTCTCCGCCATTCGGGTCCCGACCTTGCTTCTCAGCGCATCCGACGACCCTTTCCTGCCGCCTCAGGTGTTCGATGACGTTGCCAGTGTGGCTCGAGAGAATCCCGTCCTGCTCGCCGAGCTGCGGTCCAAGGGGGGTCACGTCGGTTTCGTGAGCGGCCCCTCGCCGTTTCAATCCAACTACTACCATGAGGAACGCGTCGTCGAGTTCCTCGGTTTGCAGCCTGATCGCGTTTCCGTCCCAACGCCCTGACCCATGTCATACCTGTATCTCGTCTCATTCATCGGCGGATTGCTGCTCGCCGTGCGGCTGATGTTCTTCGGTGCCGAGCGCCGGCGGCGGCGGCCGCCCGGTACGATGCCGCTGCGGCGCTCCGAGCCGGCAATCGTCGCCTTTCTCCTCATGTTCGGTATCGCTGGTTACCTAGCCGCACGTAACGGCGCCCTCACGCTGGCCACGGGCCTCGCGCTCGCGATCACGCTGGGCACCGTGTTCACCGCGGTCGTCACTCGGCTCGCCATCGTGACGGCTCGCATCCAGCCAGAGCACGACCCGGACGATCCGCGCTTTGTCCTGCAGGGACGCGTCGGCCTGGTGACGGTTGCGATTCCTGCCGACGGCGAAGGAATGATTCGCTACGAGGACGCCTCGGCATTTGTCACCGTTGCGGCGCACGATATCTCGAATGGTGCGATCGCTGCAGGGGAAGAGGTCTGCATCGAGCGCGTCGAGAACGGCGTCGCCCATGTCGAGCGGTGGGCACTCGTCGAGCAACGGCTGTAGCCGCACCGAGGCGACATGTGGCGATCATGTCGTCGTGAAGGTCCTCTCTCGTGTGAGACGAAGGAGAAATCCATGTCGGAGCTCGTCGTTTTTTCGCTCGTCTTCGGAGGTTTCTTCGTGCTCCGAGGCATCGCTGCGACCGTTTTCTTCTACTTCATCATCCCCGAGGGCGATCGCTGCCCCAACTGCGACGGCGTCACGCTGCGCGTACAGTCGAAAGGCTGGAACGTCCTTCTGCCATTCGTGCGCACCAGCTGGTGCTTCGAGTGCGACTGGCATGGACTGCTGCGCCACGGCCCGCTCACGCCTGTGTCGTCCACTCGTGAGCTCACCAAGACGCCCTGAGTGGGTCAGACCAACGTTGGGCCGGTAGTGCGAACCATTACGGTCAGCCATTCCGGCCAGCTGCCGCTGAGTTCGAAGAAGTCGTCATAGTACGTCAGTCCTGTTGACTCGAGCTCATCGACGAGCGCGCCGAGGGCGTCCACGTTGTAGATGGGACCGAGTGCAACGAGGTCCCCCTCCACGCGGAATTCCGCGTCCGTGAGTCCAAGCCGAGCGTCGAGTGCCGCACGAGTCAATTCAGCGCGTTCGTACGCTTCGCGACGAAAAAGGAGGGTCGGGACACCCTGCGGTACAGGAAGTGGCATGATTTCTCGTGAGGAGCACGCGCGTCAGCGCGTGCTGGTGATGAGACGGCGTATGAGGATCGCCGCTCGCTCTGCTGCCATCGTCAGCGAATTCAAGTCGACGGATTCTTCCGGCGAGTGCGCACCACGCCCAGCCACCCCAAGGCCATCCATCCCTGTCGTATACGGTGCGACGAACGACACATCCCCCGCGCCACGACTTTCCGGCGGGTCGCCCTCAACGGGGCCATAGCCGAGCGCTCGGCTCACCGCATCAAATTGGGCGAGGATTCCCGCACCTGCCGCCGTTGGAGGCATCGCGGGATAACCATCGCGAAAGGTGATCTCCGCCTCGCTCCCTGCGAGATGTTGCGCCACGATTGCACGCATTCGCGCACGAGCGGAATCCTTTTGCGACTCCCTGAGGAATCGGAGATCTCCCGTTATGACGGCCTTCGGCGCGATGATGTTCGTCTTGCCCGATGCCATCATGGCACCAGACGAATCTCGCTCGACGTCTGTGCCACCTGCGATGACGCCGGGATTGAAGGTGAGCGTGGGATCACCGCTCAGCTCCCGCCGGAATGTGTCGAGAATGCGCGCTGCTTCGTAGATCGCGCCAAAGCCTCCGCGGGAAAACACCCCTGCCGAGTGGCCTTGGCGGGCCGATGTCATGAGCGTCCACGAGCTGGAGCCTCGTCGCGCGATTGATGCTCGACTCACGCTTCCGCCTTCGAACGCCAGCGCGAGGTCGCTGCGCTTGGCCAGGTCGATGAGGTCCTTGCGCGCGAGCTCACGCGGGCTGCCCACCGACTCCTCGTCACCAGTCATGATCACGACGATGCGCGCGTTGTCGAGATTACCGGTCGCATGGAGTGCACGCAGCGCCGCAATCATCGCGACGTCGCCTCCCTTCATGTCTGATGTGCCGGCACCAAGCGCAATCGTGTCCACGCGAACGAATCGCTGGCCATCACCTTCGAACACGGTATCCAGATGCCCAATGAGCAACAGCCTCGGCCCGCGTGTGCCTTGCCGCTCGGCAATGAGGTGCCCACCGCGGCGCATGCTGACCGGCATCTCCGACATGCGCACGGTGAAGCCCAGCTCCGTGAGCTGCGCGCCGAATAGCTCAGCAACGCGCTTCACGCCGGCTGCGTTCTGCGTGCCGCTGGCGATGTTGACGGCGCGCTCGAGCAATGCGATATCGGCGTCGTGATGAGCGCGCACATAGTCGCGCACTTTCGTCTCATCGCCAGACAGCGTGCTGACAGTGATGGGAGCGCTCGCGGCCTCTGGCGCAACCGCCGGCGCCGCGCTCGTGCCATGACATGCAACCAATGCATAGCTGGCCACGGCAACAGCAGAACGGCGAAGTGATGTGCGAATGGACATCGAGGGTGTGGGGAAGGTGTCACCGAAGTTATCGCTCGCACTATCTTTCGGAATGTCACTCTCGTCCCCCTCCTTCGAAGCCGAGTACGACGTGCTCGTCATCGGCGCTGGGCACGCGGGAACCGAGGCTGCTGTCGCGGCGGCGCGCCGCGGCGCGCGCGCCGCCATCGTCACGAGCGCGCTCGAGACCATCGGCCAGATGTCGTGCAACCCCGCCATCGGCGGCGTCGCCAAGGGCACGGTCGTACGCGAGGTCGACGCGTTGGGCGGCATTATGGCGCGCGCCACCGATCTCGCGATGCTCCAGTTCCGAATGCTGAACCGGAGCAAAGGCCCGGCTGTCTGGGCGCCGCGCGCCCAGTGCGATCGCGGTCTTTACCGCCGCGCCGTGCGCTCGCTCATCGAGGAACATCGGAATCTCGAGACCGTGCAGGGCACTGTCGCTCGGCTGTTGCTCGAGGGCAAGCGTGTCATCGGCGTGGAGACCCTTGAGGGACGACGCTTCGGCGCCCGCACGGTGGTGGTCACCACCGGAACCTTCCTGCGGGGTCGCATACACATCGGCACCACGACGTCGCTCGCCGGAGGACGCGCAGGTGAGACATCGGCGACACACCTTGCCGAGCAACTCGAGCGCGCAGGGTTGGAGGTTGCGCGCTTCAAGACCGGCACGCCGCCGCGCATTGATGGCCGCACGGTGGATTGGTCAGTGCTCGACCGGCAGGAGAGCGAGATCGAGCAGTTCGATTACACCTGGTCGCACTTCTGGCCGTCAGCGCGACGCAATGCGAGTGGTGGCACTCGGCACCCGGAGCAGATGCCGTGTCTCATCACGTTCCTCGGTGCCACCGGCAAGCAGATCATCGAGGAGCATATTGGCGAGTCGGCCATGTACGGCGGCGCGATCGCCTCACGCGGTCCGCGCTACTGTCCGTCCGTGGAGGACAAGATTGTCAAATTTCCCGACGCCGAGCGGCACCAGTTGTTCCTCGAGCCGGAGGGACACGATACGCGCGAGCTCTACGTGAACGGACTGTCCACTTCACTCCCGGCGCCCGTGCAGCTCGATGTGCTGCATTCCATTCCGGGTCTCGAGCACGCGCGCATGACACGTGCGGGCTACGCCATCGAATACGACTATTACCCGCCTACGCAGCTCGACGCGATGCTTCAGGTGCGCGCGCTACCCGGCTTGTTCTTCGCGGGACAGATCAACGGCACCACGGGATACGAGGAGGCTGCGGGGCAGGGCGTGGTTGCCGGTGCGAATGCCGCTGCCGTCGCGCTGGATCTCGCGCCGCTCGTGCTCGGCCGTGAGACGTCATATATCGGCGTGCTCGTTAACGATCTCGTCACTCGCGGTGTGGAGGAGCCGTATCGGCTCTTCACGTCGCGCTCCGAATTTCGGCTCACCATACGTCAGGACAATGCGCTGCGGCGACTCTCGGCGATTGCGCTCACGCTTGGTCTGTACGATGAGCGTGAACGTGAAGTTGTCTCGCGTCGGCTCATCGCAGAGGATGAGGCGCGAGCACTCGCCGAAGCAACGTCCGTAAGGCCGGAGGACGTGCTCACCTTGCTGTCGGATGCCGATAGCGCACCACTGCCACACGCCGTCCGAATCTCCGAGCTGGCGCGGCGCCAGAACATTTCGCTCACGGACCTGTTCCGGGTGATGGGCGTCGGAGCAGACCTTCCTGCCGATGCCGTGATCAGCACGGAGCTCGAGCTCAAGTATTCTGGCTACTTCGATCGCGAGCGAGCGCAGGCCGACAAACTGCGCCGGATGGGCGACTTCAAGCTTGACAAGGGGCTTCCGTACAACGAGATGCTCTCGCTGTCGCTCGAAGCTCGCCAGAAGCTCGCTCGGCTGCAGCCGAGCACGCTCGCCCAAGCGGCCGGGGCACCCGGCGTGAGCCCGACCGATGTGCAGAATCTCGTGATCGAGATCGAGAAGCGGAGACGCACCACGTCCTCCGCGCGCGGCCGCGTTCGTCGGAAATCGATCTAAGTCGTCAACCAGTCTCGACTCCAAGGTCGCCGCACGGAACGGTTCCCGCGTCAGCCTCGGGGGATCCGCACTCGCGGTGTGCAAGTGGTGTGGCTGGGTGCGTCTCCCTGTAGCGCCGCACCGGTTGGTGCGCAGATTTTTAATGTCGCATTGCTACTAAATATTGCTCGACTTCAACCATGGGTGATTTCATGATCAATCTGACCCGTATACGATCGCTGGCCGCATTTGCTGTGTTGATCGTTGCTCCCCTCGTCACCAGCGCGGCGCAGGGTTCGCCCGTGGTCACGGTAGCACCTCCGGTTCTCTCGACCTCGGGTCAAGGCGAAGCGAAGGTCACCCCGGATCGCGCCTCCGTGATGGTGAATGTGCAGACGCGTGGCGCCACGGCTGCGGTTGCCGCCAACGAGAATGCGCAGAAGACGAAAGCAGTCTTGGATGCCCTCACCAAGCTTGGTCTCTCGCGTGACCAGCTCTCTACGGAGGGTTACACGGTGTACCCCGAAATGCAGTATGGAAAGGACGGCCAATCCCCCAAGGTCGTAGCCTACGTGGTGACGAACACCGTGCGTGCCGAGAGCAAGCGCCCTGAACAGGCGGGCGCGATTGTGGATGCTGCAATAGGCGCTGGTGCGAACATGATCAACAGTCTGACATTTTACGCCTCGTCGATCGACGAGGCTCGACGTCAGGCAATCGGTGCGGCGGTGGCTAGCGCACGCGCAGATGCCGAGGCAATGGCGCGAGCGGCGGGTGGCACTCTTGGAGCGTTGATCGAGCTCTCGACTGGCGGCCCTACCATTCCACCGCGTCCGATGTACGACATGGCGGCGCGCAGTAAATCGATGATGGCTGAGACAACTCCCGTAAATCCTGGCCTGCAAACGGTAACGGTATATGTGACGGCAAGGTGGCGTTTCGAACCAGCTCGCTAATTTGGATGCTTTTTGCCGGCAGAGCTCGCTTATGAGGTGGCGAGCTCTTCCATTTCACGCTGAAACTGGCGGAGTGATGTGCCACGTGCCACATCTCGTGAGGTCTGGCGAAGATTTGGGTACATTGCGGGTGGAAAACCGCGCGACGAGCTGTGCGTCGCATTTCACCGAAGCCGAGCAATAGAGGCACGTGGCACGCGTCATCGCGATTGCAAATCAAAAAGGTGGCGTCGGTAAGACCACCACAGCTGTAAATCTCGCCGCAAGCTTGGCGCTCGCCGAAAGGCGCACCCTGCTCATCGACGGAGACCCTCAGGGGAATGCCACGAGCGGCATTGGCGTCGAGCGCGATAGCTTCGAGGCAACCACCTATGACGTGCTCCTCGGGGAGACTTCGATCGCCGACGCTAGAAGAAGAGGCGTTCAATTCAGCCGACTCGATGTGCTGCCTGCCACACCCGATCTCGCCGGGGCGGAGGTGGAGCTCGTCGGCATGACGGACCGAGAGTCGCGTATGCGGCTCGCCATTGCGCGGATCCGCCACGAGTATGACTTCATCCTCATCGACTGCCCGCCCTCGCTCGGCCTCATCACGTTGAATATGCTTGCGGCGGCCGACACGCTGCTCATCCCGCTACAATGCGAGTACTACGCGTTGGAAGGACTCAGCCAACTCCTCAACACCGTGCACCTCATACAGCACGGTGTGAATCCGGAGCTCGGCATTTCCGGCGTTCTTCTCACCATGTACGATGCCCGGCTCAATCTCTCCCGACAGGTCGCAACCGACGCCCGTGAGTACTTCGGCGCCCAAGTTTTCGATACCGTCGTGCCGAGGAACGTGCGGCTCGCAGAGGCACCCAGCTTTGGAAAGCCAATCGTGCTGTATGATGTGCAGAGCATTGGCGCTCAGTCGTATATGGCGGTTGCACACGAACTAATGGCCCGCGAGGAGAAAATCGCCGCACAAGCCGCGGAGACCTCATCAGCCACGGAGGCCTCGACATGAGCGCAGACACTCCGCGTCGCCTGGGAAGAGGGCTCGAGGCGCTCATCTCCACAGCCAAGACACAACGCGAGACGGTCACGCCTGGCACGTCTGTGCCCAGTCGTACGCCCACCGACCTCAAGACCGTTCGTATCGCCGAGATAGCGCCCAACCATTTTCAGCCGCGACGGGTCTTCAATGAGGCCGACCTCGCGGAGCTCGAGGCCTCCATCCGTGCGAGCGGGTTGCTCCAGCCAATCACAGTTCGCGCTCGTCCGGCTGGTGGCTGGGAGCTCGTCACGGGCGAGCGACGCCTACGCGCGGCAGGACGACTGGGCTGGACCGAAATTCCAGCAATCGTGCGGGATTTCGATGACCGCGCCATGCTCACTCTCGCTCTCGTCGAAAACCTGCAGCGCGCCGACCTGAATGCGCTTGAAGAGGCCGAAGGTTACCAGCGGCTCATCGAGGAGTTCGAGCTCACGCAGCAACAAGTTGCCGACGCCGTGGGGAAGGACCGTACAACGATCACCAACCTCCTACGCGTGTTGGGCCTGCCAACCGCAGTACGGCAAATGGTCGAAAAGGGCCACATTTCAGCCGGCCATGCGCGCGCCTTGCTCGCCGTGAAGGACGAGCGCCGACAGCTCGAACTAGCAAATGAAATCGTCGCTCGGCAATTGTCCGTCCGGGACGTGGAAGCCCGCGCACGAGAGCTCTCTGGTGAGACCGGATCGAAAAAGGCCCGAACGGCGTCAGCAGCTCAGTCACCCACCACAGCGAGCCCAGATCCAGGGGTACGACGTATCGAAGAGCAGCTCCGAAAGCACCTGCAAACGGATGTTTCTATTCAGGCCAACGGGAACGAACGAGGGGTCGTACGCATCTCCTTCTATAGTCCGGACGACCTCGAACGCGTACTCGACCTCGTGCTCGGCACCCCACGAAACGACTTCGACTAGTCATTACTACGAGCGTTTGCCGGTTTGGGCCGCTTTGTTAATATATTGCTAACTTGTTGAAAACAAAAAACTTACAGCAATGAAATCCCGCCTCAAGCGTGTGTTTTCCACAGCTGTCCACATTGCTGTCGCCGCGCTAACCGTAGGCTGCGTGGGAGGCAATGACGGCAAGCCCTCCGATTCGACAGCCGCTCCTCCGACGACGGCCAAACCCTTCCGCGTTGCGCTCCTCACGCCGGGACCGATCAGCGACCAGTCATGGAACGGGGGCGCCTATCAGGGACTGATGCGTATCAAGGACAGCCTCGGCGCCACCGTCAGCCACATCCAGACCAAGACGCCCGCCGAATTCGAGGAGCAGTTCCGGCAATACGGCTCGCAGGGCTATGACTTGGTATTCGGGCATGGTTTCGAATTCCAGGACGCCGCGAAGCGTGTCGGGCCAGACTTCCCCAGGACCATCTATATCACCACCTCCGGCTCGACGAGCGGCGCCAATGTCGCCGGAATTGAATTCGCATTTGGTGACGCCTCGTACCTCGCCGGCATGCTCGCCGGTTCCATGACCAAGAGCAATGTCCTCGGCACCATTGGCGGCACCGAGCTTCCTCCCGTGAAGGAGAGCTTCACGGCATTCGAGGCCGGCGCGCATGCTGTGAATCCGAAAGTAAAGGTCCTCACCTCGTACATCGGCAACTGGGACGACGTCAGCGCTGGAAAGGAACAGGCACTGGCGCAAATCGGTCGCGGCGCAGACGTCATCTTCCAGAATGCCGATGCGGCAGGACTCGGCGTCTTTCAGGCCGCGCGCGAAACGAAGAAATCACTCGTGATCGGATCCAATTCCAACCAGAACACCGTTGCGCCAGAGATTACCGTCGGCAGCGTCGTCATCGACCTCCCGCACGCGTTCATCACCGTCGCTCGCGAGGTGAAGGAGGGGAGATTCAAGCCACGCGTCATCAAGCTCGGAACCTCGAGCGACGTCGTCTCGCTTGTCCTCAACCCGGCAATGCTGGCGCGTATCCCTGCGACAACCCAGCACGCCATGGATTCTGTGCGCGCGGCAATGCGCGCCGGCACATTCACGCCGCTCGCCGCCAAGAAGTGACAGCAACCGCCGGCGTTCCGCTTGCGGACATCGCATCGCACCTGGATGCAACGTTGCGCACTGCCGACATACCCGATTATCCCGGCGCGCTGAACGGGGTGCAGGTCGAGCATGTTGGCCCTGTCCATCGCGTCGCTGTCGCCGTCGATGCGTCGCTTCGGACCATCCAGGGCGCCATTGACGCCAGCGCCAATCTGCTCATTGTACACCACGGGCTCTTCTGGGGAGGCGTACAGCCGCTACGGGGGCGAGTGTACGACCGATTCCACCGGCTCATGGTGAACGACATCGCAGTATACAGCTCGCACCTGCCCTTGGACCTTCATCCGAAGCTTGGCAACAACGCGCTGCTCGCTCGCGCACTCGGGCTTGATCCTCTGGAGGGATTTGCTCGTTTTCAGTCGATCAGCGTGGGGGTGATGGGCAACGCGGATATCGAGACCGCCACGCTGGTGGAGCGCGCTGATGAAATCGCGCGCGCCGAGGGAGGATCGCTCGTCGCGGTTGGCGTCGGTTCAGGCCATCGCACTCGGCGATGGGCCATCTGCACCGGCGCCGGCGCCTCGAGTGACACACTACGCGAGGCCGCGGCGGCGGGCGTCGACACACTCATCGTCGGTGAGGGAGCTCATCATACAGGCGTCGAGGCACCGGAGTTGGGCATCGCGGTGCTGTACACTGGCCACTACGCCACTGAGACGTTCGGCGTCCGCGCGCTTGGTGCTGAGCTCGAGCGGCAATTTGAATTGCCGTGGACCTTCGTCGCCGCACCGACCGGGCTGTGAACGAGGCGCCGAAGACGTCTGCGGTTCTTGAATTGTCACATATCGGCAAGCACTACGGCTCCCTCGTCGCACTCCAGGATGCGTCCCTCGTGGTGCGCCCAGGGACCGTGCACGCCGTGCTCGGCGAGAACGGGGCAGGGAAAACGACGCTGATGCGCGTCGCCTACGGTATGGTGCAGCCGGATTCTGGCGTGATCCGCGTCGGTGGACGTGAGGTGCGGCTATCGGCTCCGATCGACGCCATTTCCGCAGGCGTCGGCATGGTGCATCAGCACTTCACGCTCGTTCCCGCCATGACGGTTCAGGAAAACCTCGCGCTGGGCGGACGCGGGCGGCTTCGCGCTCGCGACATGGCGGCACGTGTGCGTGAAATCTCCGAACGCACCGGCTTCGCGCTCGATCCCTTGGCGCGTGTTGACTCATTGTCCGTCGGTGCCCAACAGCGCGTCGAGATAGCAAAGGCGCTCGGGCGTGGTGCTTCACTACTCATTCTCGACGAGCCCACGTCGGTGCTCGCGCCCTCGGAGGTCGACGGCCTGTTGCGCTGGCTCCGCGCGTACGTGGATGCAGGCCACGCAGCAGTACTCATCACACACAGGCTTCGCGAGGCTCTCGCCGTTTCTGACGACGTGACGGTATTGCGTCGGGGGCGCGTAGTGCATTCTGGAACTGCGGCGGCGGCGAGCCCTGCGATGCTCACCGAGGCGATGATTGGGGCAGCGCACGTCGACGACCGCGCAGTGACGGGGGCGACACAGAGAGAATCGACGGTCGCGTTCCTTGCCGACAGAATGTCGGTCACGGACTCGACGGGACGAACGCGCGTCCGTGACGCCTCGTTCGTGATTCGCAGCGGTGAACTCGTCGGAATCGCCGCGGTGGAAGGGGCAGGACAGCACGAGCTGCTGCGTGCGCTGGCGGCCCGCCAGGAGGTATCGTCGGGGCGTCTCGAATGTCCGGCGGTCGTCGGCTTCGTCCCGGAGGATCGTCATCACGATGCCGTGCTGCTCGATCGTTCTCTCACCGAGACTGTCGCTCTGCGCGGTGCTGGAGCGCGACGCGGACGAATCGATTGGATGGAGATGCGAGCGCATACAGCGAAGCTGCTTCAATCGTTCGATGTTCGCGCGGCAGGTACCCAGTCGATGGTTGGCGCGCTGTCCGGCGGGAATCAGCAGAAGCTCGTACTCGCCCGGGAGCTCGCGGCTGCGCCGAATGAACCGGCCCCTGATGCGCTTGTCGTCGAGAATCCTACGCGTGGGCTCGATGTGCGCGCCACGGCCGACGTGCATCGCCGGCTTCGCGATGCTTGTGCGCGAGGTGCCACAGTGGTGATGTATTCGAGCGATCTCGATGAGGTTGTGGGGCTCGCCACTCGAGTTTTTGTGCTCTTCGACGGCTTCGTACGTGAGGTGCCGATCGATCGCGATGCCATCGGTCTGGCGATGTTGGGTTTGTCATGAGCGCGGTCACACCCGAAGACGACGGATCGCGGTAATGCCCAACACCGGTCCGAGCGCCAGCATCGGAAACGCAAATCGCCAGCCTACCATGGCGACGACAACCGGTACGAGCTGAATCGTTATGGTGGTGAGTAGAAAGCCGATTGACGTCTGCAGTGTGAGTGCGGTACCGATGGCATGGGGTTCCACCACTCGTGTCACGAGCGTCGAGAACTGTGCGCTGTCCGCGATCACTGACACGCTCCACACGAGCAGGAGTGGGATGACCAACGTGGACGGCGCGCCAAAGACGAGGGGTGTAAGTAACGCACAGCCTCCGCTCACGAACATGGCGATCACGACGAGCCGCACAGGCCCGACGCGGTCGGCCAGTTCACCGCCAAGTACGCATCCGATGGCACCCGCGGCGAGCACGACGAACGAAAGCGCGCTGACCCATCCCGCCGACGCTTCTGCGGTGTGGCCGCGGGCGACCGCACTCGCGGCAAGAAACGACGGGAGCCAGATCCAGCACGCGTAGAGCTCCAGCATATGTCCGGAGTATCCGCCCAGAATCTCCCGATAACGCTGGTCGCGTAGCACGGTGCCCACGAGGGCCAGCGTGAACGGTCGCCGCGGAAATGGTGTGGGGCCATCTCGGTACGCCGCAGCCACGAGCAACGCAGCGAGAAGTGCCGCTCCCGAGGCGCAGAGCACGACGGGTGTCACTCCCGCTCCCGGAATAGCGTGGACCAGGTACGGTGTCGCCTTTCCGATCGTCAACGCGCCCACCACAACGCCGATCGCTAGTCCTCGGCGACCGACGAACCAGGTCGCGGCCATCTTCATGGCCGGAGGGTAAACGCCGGCGAGGCACACACCTGTCAGGAGTCGGCAGAGGAGTGCAAACGGAAAGCTCGGCGCGATCAAGAGCGTGGCGTTCGTTGCGGCGGCCGCGATTGCCGCTCCAGTGAAGTACCATCGCGATGCCACCGTGTCAGCGAGGTTGAGCACCGCAGCGAGCGCGGTCCCGATGACGAAGCCGAGCTGCACCACGGTGCTCAGCCAAGCCGTTTCGCCCTGTGACAGCGCCCAACGCGCGGCAAGCTGCGGCGCAACGGCATTCGCAGCGAACCAGACTGACATGCCGAGCAGCTCTGCCAGCGCGATGAGCGCCAGCATGCCCCATCGGCGAGGATCGTCGGCTACCGCCCCGGCTGTGCGGGGAGCACTTTCAGCACGCGCATGCATTGGGCGACAAGTGTAAGCCCCGTGCGGTCGACGCGCCTCTCCCCAAGGCCATGAAAGCTTTCCGACCAATTCTCCTCTTCGGCGCCGGTGTCGCCGCGCTCGTCGCGATCATGCTGGCGTTGCTGGTGGCAGGTGGTTTTTCAGCGTTTACTGCCCTGCTCGCGCTATGGAATGGATCGGTTGGCTCGTGGTATTCGCTTACCTCGGCCACGCTCGTGCGCGCCGTTCCGTTGATGCTCACCGGATGCGCCATCGCGGTGGCGTTTAGAGCCGGCGTCTTCAACATCGGCGGGGAGGGTCAGTTTCTCGTGGGTGCCACAGCGGCGACGGCAGCTGCACTCGCGATACCTCACGGAGGGGCGTTCGGCACGGTCGTAGCGCTTGGCGCGGGAGCCGTGGCAGGTGGTGCCTGGGCCGGTATTGCCGCGTTCCTCCGCGATAGATTCGGCGTGCTCGAGGTCATCAGCACGATCATGCTCAATTTTGTGGCGCTGCATGCCGTGTCGTATCTCGTGCGCGGTCCGCTCCAGGAGTCCACCCATGTGTATCCGCAGACGTCCACGATTGTCGAGGGCATTCGGCTCGCGCACATTCCCGGCGCGGGACGCTTGCATGTTGGCCTGTTGCTGGCTCTCGCGGTGCTCATCCTCACGGGATGGGTGTTCAGGCACACCGCCGCGGGATTTCGCTTGCTCGCGTCAGGCGAGAATCCCTCGGCGGCGGAGAGCGCCGGCCTGATCGACGTCAAGCGCACGACCAGGCGCGCCTTCGTCGCCAGCGGAGCACTCGCCGGACTTGCCGGCGGCGTGGAAGTACTCGGTGTGACCTACGCGCTCTATGAGAACATCTCGCCCGGCTACGGCTTCACCGCGATTGCCGTTGCGCTGCTCGCCGGACTCGATCCCTGGCGCGTGATACTTTCGGCGGCGTTGTTCGGCGCGTTGGAGGCGGGCGGCGGTGCCATGCAGCGCGACGCGAGCGTACCCTCCGTGTTCGTTTCGGTGATCGAAGCGCTGTTGATCCTCGCGGTGATCGGTGCACAGACGCGTCGATGGCGCGGACGAGAGGTCTCGCCATCCATCGACGCTTCTGCCGAGGCAGCCGCATGAGCGACGTCCTCGAACCATTTCTCGCGGCCACGGTGCGGACGGCCACCCCTCTCGTGCTGGCCGCGATGGGAGAATTGCTGGTCGAGCGCGCGGGGCTCATCAACATCGGGCTCGAGGGCGCCATTCTCGCCGGGGCGTTTGGTTCACTCGTCGGCGCCACGGCCGGCGGTGTTGTGGGTGGCTATGCCGGAGCCGTGCTGGGCGGTGTGATCGTGGCAGCACTCTTTGCGCTGTTCGTCTTGGCGTTGCGGGCGGATCAGATCATCACGGGCACGGCGCTCACGATGCTCAGTCTGGGTGCCACGGGCACGCTGTATCGCACACTCTACGGCAGTTCAGGCGCCGCTCTCGCGATCCCAACGAGCGTCCCTCTTCCCATCCCGCTCCTTTCACGACTCCCGGTGCTCGGTCCTGCGCTGTTCACGCAGCCGCCGATTACCTATGTCGCATACGTCCTCATCCCGCTCATTGCATGGTGGATTCGCGGCACGCACGCTGGCCTCGCCTTGCGCGCAATCGGCGAGCAGTCCGAGGCGGCACAGGTTGCCGGTGTGCGCGTGCAGCGCATGCGCGTGCTCGCAGTGCTCATTGGAGGCGTCCTGGGAGGTCTTGCAGGCGGCACGCTGGTCCTTGCACAGGCAGGAACGTTCGCGGAGGGCATGTCCGCCGGTCGCGGATTCATCGCCATCGCGATCGTTGTCCTCGGTCGATGGCATCCACTCGGCGTTGCGTTGGCTGCGTTCGTCTTTGGGGCTGCCAGCGCGCTCCAATTTGCGTTTCAGGCCATGGGCTGGCATGCGCCGTATCAAATCTTTCTCGCAGTGCCGTATCTGCTCACGCTCGCGGGGCTCATGGGTGCGGCTGGAGGGGCGCGCTCACCAGCGGCACTCGGAAAGTCGCCGTAAACGATGGCGGTCAGCCGCAACGCGTCAGGCCACTCGTCCAACGGATGCGCCAGCGTCGGGGGCCGGCGCGCTCGAGCATGGCATACGCCACGCCAGCATCACCATCGCGCGCAACAATCAACGTGGGCCGACCGGCGATTCGCACGCCGGCGATCACCTCCGGCATCGTCGACTGCTCTTCGAGCCCGTGAACCCGCTCAGCGTACACGAGCTGGTACGGGCCGGAGGTGACGCCGCTATCGCGCTCGGCAATCAGCATCGTCTGTTCTTCCTGCGGATTCGCTTCTTGGTTGACCTTTCGCACCAGGTGCGCGACGATGGCCTGCACGCCAGATGACACCTCGAAGCGGCGGATGTCGTGTGCCGTGAACCGAAGACCCCGAAAGGACGGATCTGTTATCGCCGTGACCAATGAGGCCAGTCGAGAGACTTCGGCGACGAGCGCCGTGCTGTCTCGCGAGGACAGGACGTCGACGGAATCGAGCGCCAGCGCTGCTGCCTGGGCGCCGACAAAGCCGACCGCCCAGGTATTGGCGCCTCCTTCTCCGTGGACGCCCCGCAATGGCCATACACGGCACTCCGGATCCGGACTGGAGGGCGCGGCACTCAGTTGGCCCGTAAGGCTCGCTCCTCCGCGCCCGAACAACGTCACGGTCGCGCCCCTTTCGCCGAGCGCGCGAAATTGCGCCACCGCCGAGCTGTCACGCTCGTCCGGCAACAGCACGATCGCCTCATCTCGCGTCTCTCCCTGCACCAGTAGAGCTGATCCAGCAGCCCCGCTCCATCCCGAGCCCGCAACGGGAGCATGCGTGGAGTCCACCACGGAGTCACGCGTCTGTGTCGCGGTGTCCGTGCGGCTGATCGGTGGCTTTCGCTCACAGGCCATCGCGGCACCGAGTGCGCCGAGAAGTCCAGTCAGGATCATGTTTCGCCAGAGGCGGTCGAGCGGCATGCGCGGTAATTTGGGGCGGTGATGCGTGGCGTCAATCAAGGAGACACCCTAATGCATGACTTACACCCGGGCTCTGCCGGCGCGCCATCCGTCCTCCCCCTGCGAGCTCCGGTCCGCGAGCGGGGCAGTTGGGCGCTCTATGATTTCGCGAACACCATCTTCTCGATGAATGTCGCGACGCTCTACTTCTCAGTTTGGCTCATCAAGGATCTCGGTGCCTCGAGCACGCTGTACGCGCTCGGCAATGGCATTTCGTCCTTTCTCGTCGTGCTGTCCGTCCCACTGCTCGGCGCGATCTCCGACGCCACGCGGAGACGCAAGCCATGGGTCGTGGGCTTCACCGTCGTCTCGTGCTTGGCTTGTGCGGCTATCGGCATTTTTGGACAGACTACCATCCCTCTGGTGGGGGCACAGATCATCGGCGGTGCTGCAACACCTGTCGCATGGCATCCGTCGCTGAGTAGTCTCGGTTGGGTAATCATCGCATTCGTGATCGCCAACTACGCATATCAGGCGGCACAGCCGTTCTACAATGCCATGATGCCGGATCTCGTGCCGCCTGAGGAGCAGGGACGGCTCTCCGGAATGGGAACCGCGCTTGGCTACGTCGGAACCATCGTCGGGCTACTGCTCATTTTTCCATTTTTCGGCGGGGAGGAGCCGCTGATGGGCCCACTACCGGCGGGCTTCGTACGAGGCATCCGTGCAATCGTGCCTTTCACCGATCACGCTGGCCGAGTGTCGACGTTCGTGCCCACGGCGATGCTCTTCCTGCTCTTCTCCCTCCCTCTCTTCCTTTTTTGCCACGACCACTTTCCGCGCAAGGAAAAGAAGAGCGTCCCGTGGAAGCAGGCATTTCGCGACTTGGGTGAAACGCTTCGCGATGCCAGAAAGTATCCCGGTGTTCTGGCCTTCATTTTCGCCTCGTTTCTGTATCAGGATGCCATTGGCACCATCGTGTCGTTCATGGCCATCTACGCGGTGAAGGCAGTTGGCTTCGCGGACGGCACGGAGACCACGCTGTTTCTCGTGCTGACTATACCGGCGATTTTTGGCAGCTACGCTGCTGGCCAGCTCGTCGACCGCATTGGCGCCAAGCGAACCCTCGTGTTCACCATCATCGCCTGGATCATTCTCCTCATCGCCATGGTGGTCGCACCAAGCCAGGCAGCGTTCTGGGGAGTCGGCCTCGCCATTGGGCTCATCTTCGGCGCCGTGCCCACTGCCGAGCGGCCAATGCTGCTTTCGCTGATTCCCAAGGAGGAGGCTGGCCGGTTCTTCAGTCTCATGCTCCTCTCCTCGCGTGCGGCAGCAGTCGCGGGTCCGTTCATCTGGAGCCTTACGGTCGACGTGCTGGAGCCACAACAGGGAACGGGACTGGCGTATCGCGCTGCGGTCATCACGGTTGCCATCATGTTCGCTGCGTCGCTGGTCCTCATGCGCCGGGTACCTGATCGGATACGCTCTGCCGCGTGACCCATGCTTACCAATGCTGCGCTCAGAAGCTCGCGTCGCGCTTCGGTGGTATACAGCGACGTGAATGTGTAGGGCCGTCCACGCATTCTCGTGCGCGGGCCTCTGCTCGTCGTCACCAACCACCGGGATGCCCTTGTCGACGCGATGCTGGTCGGCTCGTCGGTCGATCGATCGACGCGTCCTCTTGACGGCGAAAGTGATTCTATTCGAGCACCCGTTGCCGGCGCCGCACACACAGCCGTCAAGCGAGATTGACGGTTTGCTCACCGAGGCCTTTGCTCTGGAACAAACGCACATTCGATCGCGCGCGGCGACGCGTTAGCGCGTCGAGGGTGGCAGGAACGGCCCACCGAGGTCCCAGTGCCAAGCATCGCGGCGTACGCCGGTGCGCGGATCCTTGAGTGGCTTGTACTGCAGGCGCGATTCCGCGATGCCGATGTGCTTACCGTACGCCAGCAACAGCGTCTTGTCTGTCGACACCAGATGAGCGAGTGGTCGACCCTTCCATACGTGACGATGCAACCACAGGCCACCATCCATCGCGTAGATCATTCCTTCACGCCGACGATCGAATTCGCGATAGACCGGGCTTTCGAACGCGTGTCCTACTGGCACCCTGGGACGCCTTCCTGCTGGGCTGGCACGGGCACGGGTGAAAACGTTCCGAAAAAGATGACGCACTGCAGCGGATACGACAGCGGATGCGTTGCCGTTGCGGCCCATCCTCCCGTAGCGCCTACGGCGATCGTGACGATGACACCAGGCGATGGACGGAACTTGAGCGCCGCAGTGTCGCTGGAGTACTTGGTCGAGTCGTAGAAGATCGCCTCCTCGGCAACCGCGAGATTGCGCAGGTCGCTGCGCAACGCTGCCGCATTCGCCTTTCCCTTGGTGTTCTGGAACTTTGGAATTGCAATCGCCGCCAGGATGCCGATGATCACAACGACGATCAGCAGCTCGATGAGCGTAAAGGCGGCACGCACGCGTTTTTGCACGGTGGTCCGGGGCTGGTCGTGAAAGATCAGCGAAAGGTCACAAAGGTGTGGCATGACGAACACTGCAAGGCAAGCCCGGTGCCCCGTTGTTGTAAATTCTTAAGCCGTTGTCGGACAACATCTTATATGCACTGCTGTTTGTTCATCGGTCATTTGGACCGTTCGATCTGCCCGAACCGGCGCACTCTGCAATACTTGGCACGACTTTTTTAATGCTTCGTATCGACCCAGTTCGCCCCAGTGCCAACATCCACAATCAGCGGCACCGACAGCAGCGCGGCATGCTCCATTTCGTACGTCACGAGCTTCGTTACCGCTTCGACCTCCGCCATTGGGACCTCGAGAACGAGCTCGTCATGCACCTGGAGCAGCATGCGTCCAAGGAGCCGCTCGGCCACCAGACGGTCTCTGATGCGAATCATTGCAATCTTGATCAGGTCAGCGGCGGAACCCTGAATCGGTGAGTTTGCGGCTGTCCGTTCACCGAAAGCTCTGATATTGAAGTTGCGGTCGCGAAGCTCGGGAATGTATCGCCGACGTTTGAAGATGGTCTCCACGTACCCGTGTGTCCGTGCGTAGTCCACCATCGAGTCGAGATACTCGCGCACACGCTTGAATCGTTGAAAGTACCGCTCAATGAACTCCTTTGCCTCCGCGTGGGTGATCTTCAGCTGTCGCGACAACGCATGGGGACCCTGTCCATAGATCGTCGCGAAGTTGATCGTTTTCGCGCGACTGCGCATCTCGGACGTCACCTCGGCCAATGGCACTTCGAAGATCGAAGCTGCCGTCTGCCGGTGAATATCGCCACCCGACTTGAACGCCGCGACGAAGGCTGGATCGTCAGAGAGGTGCGCTAGAAGCCGAAGTTCGATTTGCGAGTAGTCGGCAGCCAGCAGCACCCAACCTGCTCGCGGAATGAATCCCCGACGAATATCACGGCCTAGCTCTCGTCGAATCGGGATGTTCTGAAGATTTGGATCGCTGGAGGAAAGTCGGCCCGTTGCAGCAACGGTTTGATTGTACGAAGTGTGCAATCGGCCGGTGTGAGGATTCACCAACGCCGGCAGCGCATCGATGTACGTGCTTTCGAGCTTACTCAGCTCGCGGTATTCCATGAGCAGCACCGGCAACTCATGTCCAGCCTCGGCGAGCTCCTGCAAGACGCTCGCATCGGTCGATGGCCCTGTCACCGTCTTCTTGCTCGACGGAAGCCCAAGGCGATCGAAGAGCACCTCACGGAGCTGCGGATTCGAGTTGATGTTGAACTCTCCTCCCGCCGAAACATAGATCTCCTGCTCCACCCGCTGCCGCTCGCGGGCGAAACGCTCCTTAAGAGACGCGAACCAACTGCGGTCAATCTCGATTCCCGCCCATTCGACGTCGGCCAGCACCCCTACTAGCGGGATTTCAACGTCTCGGTACAGCTCGTAGATCTGTTGCACTTCGAGTTGCGAGCGAAAGCGCTGCTCAAGTTGCCAGGAGACATCTACCATCTCACACGCGTAGTCTCGAGCACACTCGATCGGCACTACGTCGAAGGGGACCTGCTGCTTTCCCTTTCCACACAGTTCGTCATGACTGGTCATCGTGTGATCCAGAAACTCGAGCGCCAGAAGTTGCACGTCGTGTGACCGACGTCCCGGGTCGAGGACGTAGCTGGCGATCATCGTATCGGACGCGAGTCCGCGTAGCTGAATGCCGAGACGCCGAAGCACGAGGACATCGTACTTCGCATCGTGTCCAACCTTTGGAACCGTTTCGTCTTCCAGCAAGGCACGCAAGGGACCCATCGAAGGTTCGTCGAGTGGCGGAAGGTTCTTCACCGGCGGCACCCCTGCCGCGAGGACTCGTGCCGCTATGCTCGTCGGCTCAGCGGCCTTTGACGCCTTCTTTGCACGAGACTTTCCTGTTCTTGCGTCAGCCGCCTCGGCGTTCGTTTCCGGCGTGTCGCCAAGGAGAAGATCCCCCTGTGCGAGACGCTCTGCCCGAATACGGTGCTGAATCGGCAGGTAGTATGCTTCTCCTGCACCGATCGCAACCGAAATACCGGTGAGGGAGCTTCGGAGCGCATCGGTCTTCTGCGGACTATCGGCATCGATGATGGTCTGAATGTCGAGCGCGATGTACGGCGCCAAACGCGCCCGGGCGATCATCCTCTCGAGTGCATCGATTGTGTCGACGGTGACATAGTTGGCCGAAGGACGAGTCGTCTCCGGCGTCGCTTCCACGCTTCCGAGTGATGCCGCTGCTGTCGTCGCCGCAAGAGTGTCGCCGAGTGTGCGCGCCAGCGTGTTGAACTCGAGCTCGACGAAGAGCTGTCGCAGCCGTGCGGTATCCGGTTCGCGAACGCGCAGTTCGTCGAGCGCGAGCGTCAGCGGCAAGTCTTCCTTGATGGTGACGAGGTCCTTCGAGAGTCGCGCGAGTGCTGCGTGCTCGAGCAGGGCGTCCCGCGGTCGCTTCTTCGTGAGCGTCGGGGCGGCGGCAAGGATCGCCTCGAGATCTCCGAATTCGGTGACGAGATCTCGCGCGGTCTTGTCACCCACCCCTCTCACGCCTGGTACGTTGTCCGACGAGTCGCCAACGAGCGCGAGATAATCCGTCACACGGGCCGGTGGAATGCCGAGTCGCTCAGCACCATTTTCTACCGAAACCCACTGTTCTTCGACGCTCGCTGGCCCTCCTCGACCTGGGTTGAGCAACCAAACGCCCGGTCGTATCAGTTGCTGAAAATCCTTGTCCCCTGACACGATCACCACATTGGTTCCCTGCTCCGCACTCTGTCGGGCGAGTGTTCCAATCACGTCGTCAGCTTCGTACCCCTTGAGGGAAAGCACCGGGACTCGATACGCTTCGAGCAGTTGATAGATGCGCTCCATACCGGTATCGAAGTCATTCTGCAGCTCTTCGGTGAGCTTCTCCCGCGTCGCCTTGTAGGCGGGATAGACTTCGTGGCGGAAGCTCAACCCGGAGTCATGCACCCAGCCCAGATACTCTGGCCGGTGCGTTGACGTCAGGCGCTGCAGAAAATTGACGACGCCCCATGCCGCTGACGTATTCTCGCCTCGAGCCGTGGTGAGCGGCCGGGAGATCAGCGCAAAGAAGGCGCGATAGATGAGTGCGTAGCCGTCCACCAGGAACAGGCGCGGTGCGACAGGCCGGGTTGCGCTCAAGGGGGCAGAAAATGTCGGGTCAGTCACGGATTCGGTACGGAGGTATGAGTCGACGAATCATACCCCGAAAACAGCACCGCCTGCCACGGGGCAGGCGGTAGCAGAATCAGCTGCGTCCAAAGACGCCGCTCAACTGACGCGCTGCACGTTTGCGGCGTGGAGCCCCTTCGCGCCAGCTTGAATCTCGAACTCGACTTCCTGCCCTTCAGCGAGCGTCTTGAATCCGTCCATGGCGATCGCGGAGAAATGCACGAAGACGTCCTCTCCACCCTCTTGTTCGATGAAACCGTAGCCCTTGGCATCATTGAACCACTTCACTTTCCCTCTGGCCATTGCAAGCTGCCTCCAACGGGGTGAACCACTCCTGCACTGCTAGTGCTGGGCACGCCGCATGACGCGCGGCGGCAGATATAGGAACGCCGTGTTCGTTTGTCAAGAAATGCGTCACCCTGACCGCAATCGCGCGAGTTCGCCTTGCCATTCTGGTCATGACTGCCGCTGATTCCTCGCCTCTCTGCTTGCTAGGCCCTACTGAAGCACGTTAGGTTCGCCACGTGCCGAAAGAGAACCTGGTAGGTCGAACGCTGGCGGGATACACCCTGCGTGGCGAAGTCGGAGAGGGCGGAACATCCGCCGTCTTCCGCGCCGAGCACGCAGATCATGGTGTCGTCGCCGTAAAGGTGCTTCGCGAAAAGCTCCGTCAGGACAAGACGGCTGTAGCACGTTTTGTTCGAGAAGCACGCTACGGCGAGCGGGTGAAACACCCGAATGTCGTGCAGACCATCGAGGTTGGCGAAGCCTCTCCGGGGATGCATTTTTTGGCCATCGAGTGGGCCGCCGGTGAATTACTCGAGCGCTACGCGAAACAGCACGGACCGCTCCCGCCCGATGAAGTATCTGCAATCATTCGTCAGATCGCGGATGCTGTTCATGCCGCACATGTCGTCGGTATCGTCCACCGCGACCTGAAGCCGGACAACGTGATGTACGATCCGGCCACGCGACAGATCAAACTGCTCGACTTTGGAATTGCAACAGACACCGACATGGCCCCGGAGCAGCGACTCACCCGCGCCGGCTTCTTCGTAGGCACATTGATGTATGTTGCCCCGGAAGCGTTATCGGGTGAGCTCGTTTCGCCGGCAGCAGACCAATACAGCCTGGCAACAATTGCCTACTTGCTCCTGACGGGATGCTTGCCGTTCACAGCCAAGACTCCCCGTGAGATGTTCTCGCAATTGCTCTCCCAACCGCCAATTCCACTGAATGCGGCTCGACCGAACCTTCGCTTTTCCGGCGGTGTCGAGCAGGTGATCATGCGCGGCTTGAGCAAGGACCCGAAGCAACGTTATACCGACTCGGTGTCGTTCGCTCGCGAGTTGGAGACTGCATTAGCCACGAACGATGAACCAGCAAAGCAAGGACTTCTTTCGCGGGTGAAGGATATTTTCAAGCGATAGAGCCGTCGGGTGTTGCCATCGTTGGTTCCATTGGCTCACGCGTCAGATCCGACGGATTGACGGGCAGCCAGACCGTAAACGTCGAGCCACGCCCACCTTGGCTCTCAACGCTGATTTCGCCGCCCAGCAGGCGCGCCAATCGCCGTGAGATCGCGAGTCCAAGCCCGGTTCCCCGTTGCATAGAATCTCCGCGCGGTCCCGCATTTACTTGCTCGAACTCATCGAAGATTCGCTCAAGGTCGGCACTCGCGATACCAACGCCGGTGTCCACTACTTGAAGCGCAATCCATGTCCCGGATCGAGGGGCACGCGTGAGCAATAATTTCCCAATTGCATCATCCGGGACACCAGGATTGGACTGGCGAAAATTGGAGTTCGCCGGAACTCCCAAAAGACGAGCTCGAACGCTGATGGTTCCTGTCGCTGTGTACTTCACAGCGTTACCGATCAAATTGATTAGAATTTGCCGCAGATGGGTGGGGTCGGTTCGTACTCGAGGTAGCGATGCGCCCACGGTGATGGAAAACGTTAGTTCCTTTTCGCTGACTAGCGACTCCAGCTCACTCGCTACATTGAGCACAAACGGTCGCAGCACGATCGTTTCTGCATGGACCTCCAGCCGGCCAGCAGCAATCTTGGCGATATCGAGCACCTGATCCACGAGGTGTCGCAGGTGTGTCGCCGAAGCAGCGATTCGGTCGACGGGCGGAACCTGCCTGGGCGAGAGATCCCCATAGAATCCATCGCGAAGAAGTTCTACAAAGCCTACAATCGCATTCAACGGCGTTCGCAATTCATGAGATACGTTCGCCAGAAATTCGCTCTTCGCCTGATTCGCCCGCTTCACATCGCTATAGAGACGTTCGAGCTCGATTGAACGTCCTGCTGCCTGAAGAGCACGCCGCTGCTCACGCAGTAGGCCGAGTGCCAGAAAAAGCACACCGAGCACACCCAGGGTCCAGAGTGCCCATCTGAGCGACCGTGTGGTCAATGCATGCGTCGCAGTTACCCCCCACGTTCCGCCATTTGGAAGTCGTACGATCTTTTGGCCTGCTGACAGTGCCTGAGCGCTGCCAGCAGGCTTCCCCAGAAAGGTTACGGTGTCAATTCCAGAGAGCACTGCCAGTGTCAATCGCGTGTCAGGCTGTGTTCGCTCCAGCCACGCTTTGAGAGCTTCGCCGTCGAACGCAATACCCGTAATGCCGCCGTGCTCGGTCGTCCGGACCAGGACTATCAGTGCATGACGAGACGCGATTGGAATGATCGAAATTGCGAATTGACCTACTGGCCGGATAGCATGTAGCTGGTTCACCAGTTGCGCACTCAAAGCACGAGACGTGGTAGCCTCGCCAACATCGAGTTGCACGCGACCATTTGGATCTAGAATCCAAGCTCGTCGCAGTCCTGGTGCAACCGCTACCAGGTGCTCAACGGCCAGGTTTGTCGAAGGATTGTCACTACGCCCCTCACTCTGGGAGACGACGCTCGCCACACGTTCGAGGAGCACGGATTGTGTAGCGATGAAGCTCTCCGTGAGCAGCCCTGCCGATTGTGCATCGAGATCCGCCTGATTTCGATTTGCACGCAAGAGAGCCCGATCGAGTAGTAGCAGGCCCCCGAGCAAGACAAGAAATACGGCACCAAGGAAGCGCGAAAGCAGTCCCAGCCCCGCACGCTCGTCTGCGTCGTGCCGCATCGATTGATCACTATCGAACGCTTCGTAAACGTCAGCCACTTATATGCCTGCTCATGACCGTCTAGTAGCCCTGCTCGCCGAACGATCTGCCCAGCGAGGAAATTTTGTTCTGGCGTCCGGACGGAAGTCCACCTTATACATCGACGCACGCCTCACCACAATGAGTCCCGAGGGACTCGCCCTCATAGGACCGCTTGCGCTCCAACGCATTGGTGAAGTCGGGTGGAAGGTAGATGCCGTTGGCGGGCTCACACTTGGTGCAGACCCGATCAGCTACGCCATTGCCTACGCAAGCACATTCTCGAATCGGATGATTCGAGCATTTACCGTGCGAAAGGAGGTCAAGGACCACGGAACAGGACGACTTATCGAAGGTCCATTCCTCAAAGGTGATACAGTCGTCGTAGTCGAGGATGTCATCACGACAGGTGGATCAGCGCTCCGTGCTATAGAAGCGATACGTCGCGCCGGCGGTATTGTCGCAGGTGTTCTCGCTCTTGTCGATCGAGAAGAAGGAGGCGCTAGCGTTTTGACCTCTGCCGGCCTCCACGTCGTCTCGTTGACACGAGCCAGTGAAATTATTGCTGTTCTTGCTCCGTGAGATGGCTCGTTGGTATTAGTAGCAATATGTTACCAATACACCTTCGAAGGACACGCGGTGTGTTTGAACCTGGTGGCGTTAGGACTTACTCGGGGTCTGTCGAATCCATCCGGGGAGAGCTGCCAAGGGATGGAGTGCCCGTAGCGCCGGGACATGAGGGAGAATGAGTTCCTGCCTGAACTTGTCGAACATTCCTGCTCCGTCATACGCATTGCGGAACTCCCCTGCCGTCATATCCAAAACATTGCGCACGTGACGCCCGAAGCTCTGCGGTGAGCTGTAATCCAGGTGATTTGCCACGTTCGCAATCGAAAACCCCGCATTCTCAAACAGACGAGCTGAGCGAATCAGTCGTACCATCGCGAGATACTGCTTCGGTGCAGGTACTCCGGCACGGAAGAATCGACTCATCATTGTGCTTGGTAGGACTCCAAGATGCTTGGCAAGCATTCGGACATTTCCGATTCTTGGCGAGCAGACAAACAGTGTCTCAAAGAATTGCCAGCAATCCTCCGGCGCACCGGCCAGATCGATGGCCAACTGCCCCAATGCACTCCGCTGGCCATTGTCACCAGCATCAGCCATGAGCGCCCCTCGAAGCTCTCGCCAACCATTTGCCAACCTTACATCGATGAGACGCCGTATTCCGCTTCGTCCCAAGGCAAGCACCGCCTGCGGCGTTTTTGCTTCCAGTTCACTCATCAGCGCCACCGCAGGGATACGCGGAAACTCTCGGACGAGCAACGCTACACGTGATGCATAGGGTGCTGCGCAAGTCACTGAAACTACAATTGCCGCTACTTGATGACTCTTGATATCCTGAATGAGATCTTCGACGGTTTCGCGGTGCACTGTCCGATAGTAGCCCTCACCAGCCGCATCGACACGGAGACGCTCGGCAGGTGTCAGCAACGTTGCAACAGCAAGCAGGCCGGTGGCATTGGTGGATTCAGACATATCTCACTCCGACGAGATGGCGACTCAGCAGGTGCACGGCATCGCACACGCAGCCAGTTGGCAGTGTATGCCTATGCGTCACTCTGGCGTCATCGTTAGTGAGCATCTGTGAGATCCATGCTCCCGCGCTCGTAGCGCGCCGAGACCATCCGGACGGAGAGATTCGCAGTCGGACCGACGGGACCGCCGCATCGGCGCGCAGCACGTGCTTGAAATCCCCCGATACGACCAAGCGATGGGCTACTCCACAACTGTCAGTGGGCCCACGCCGATCGCCTGCAGCAGCGCGGGGGCGATCTCCTCGAGGAGTTCGATGGCGGACGCATGATCCTTCGCTTCGGCCTCAAGGAGAAGGTTTCTCGCGCCGTCCTCTCAGGGCGCACAACCGCGTTCTCTCGCCGGCGCACTTCACAAGGGCGAGCAGCTTCTGGCCGACGCATCGGACGCAACGGCCAGCGTCTTGAGCTCTGCCCGTGTCAACACCGGAATAGAATTGCAGTCTTTCACGGGCCAAAATTGCACACTTTGGGCGGGGGCTGGGGGCGAGCCGCCACGGTCGCACGGCGCGCCGCACGATGATCTCCGATCCCGTGAACCCCTGCGCGCGCAGCTCGCGATGGAGCACGACGGCGTTAAACGCGACCTCAGGGGCGCGCGCACGCAGCCACGCCGCAAACGGTGTGAGCAACCCCACGCGTCCGGTCGGATCACGGCGCACGCCGTACCGTCCGCGCCGGCGCCATGCCGGTACTGTTTTCGGATCGAGGCCATAGGCACGCGCCACGGCGAGCACTGCCTCGCCACGCGCGAGCGCCCCTAACACCATCTCCACCACGTCTTCCTTGACCATGACCCTCTCCGAGGCGTTTTGCTCCGCGGAACATGGGTCGATCACCTGCATTGCATCCGTCATCCTGTCCTCCTGAGGTGACGGTAAGGAATTTCAGACGATCACGGGGTAGGGAATTTCACACGATCGGTGACACAGACTGAGGAGAAGTCGAAGTCCGCGAGCGTCTTGACCGCCGGGAACCGCGACGAGCGCATCACGGCGTCGAGCCGTCGATGATTGCGGAGGGCGATCTGTGCCTGCAAGAACGCGTCGAGTGCGGCAGCCGCGGTGAGGCTACCACCATTGAGGCCGGCGAGGATGTCGTCGAGGGCTTCGAGCGCGCCAGGCATCTTGAGATCGGCGAGCTGCGCGCGGAGATGATCACGCCGCGAGGGAACGGTCTTCATCACGCCATCTCCTCGGCGAGCTGCCGATACGCAGCGAGTCCGCGTCACTCAACCTCGACCGTCGGCACCGGGGGAGTCAGGAGATGTGGCACGGTGCGCCGGATCGTGCGCGCCGCCGGCAGCACGAGCGGGCAATAGCCATGCGCAGCGAGCGGCTGCAGGTGCATCGAGATCCGCGTCGCCGATGAACTCCCGCCCGTGGAAGAAGTTGCTCCGGATGTATCGGATGGGGCGCTCCACTTTGCCTTTTGTCTTGGCGTGATACGGTCGGCAGGCGAGGATACGGAAGCCCCAGTGCGCCGCGAGGCGCAGGAACCCGGATTCTCCAGGAGCTTGCCCCCATCGAGCCGCTGGTCCTCGAGGATCACCGCCTTCATCTGGTCGAAGAGCAGCTCGGTCGGCACGACGACGACGAACGCGAACGCCTCTTCCGGCCCCGTGATCACCGTGGCCAGCGTCTAGCGCGGATAGAACTTGAGCTACAGGAGGCGCGAGTAGCCGAGCACGATGACCAGCGCATACCGTTTCCCCCACGGCAGGCGGAACTCGGCGAAGTCGACCTGCGCCTGATGGCCCGGCGCGGTCTCGAACCGTACCAGCGGCTCGGGCTCTGGTCGGGGCCGCACGCGGGCCACGTAGTCGCGCACCTGGGTGATCCCGCCCGGATAGCCGGCGGCACGGACCTCATCGAACAGTTGCACCGCGGACAGCTTGGGGTAACTCGTCAGCCGCGCCGTGATGATTACCGTGCAGGGAGCGAGCTGCGTCGGGCGTGCGACATACTGCCGCGGGACCGGCGTATTGACGTTCCGGGTGAGCTGGCCGGTCTTGAACCAGTGGTAGATCACGCCACGGCTCACGCCGAGGCGCTAGGCACTCGACGAGTCCGGATGCTAGGCGGTCCCACGTACTTTGACACGGCTGTCTACGCACACAGAACCCGTTTCGACAGCCTTCGAACAAAGCAAGGCAATCACGCGTGACACACGGGGCCACGACACTATCAAACGGGGTGTAGGAGAAACGAGAGTGTCCCGCGCCTAGTTGATATTCAGGCGATGCCGCTGTGATCGCGGCTTAC
>JBBQDT010000035.1:0-32779 GCA_038319955.1 Gemmatimonadales bacterium
TCCCCCACACAAAGGCAGGTTGCTCACGTGTTACGCACCCGTTCGCCGGTTGCCCTTGCGGGCCCCCGTGACTTGCATGTGTTAAGCACGCCGCCAGCGTTCGTCCTGAGCCAGGATCAAACTCTCCAAGAGATTTTGATATTTGACTCTAGTGAATCGAACAGCTGTCTAACGCTGTCGCGTTGACAGCGTATCCGAATCATTTGAATAGTACAGGTTACTTGAACTCGGCTCACTCGGCCCCTGTTAGAACCGGCAAGCTACTACGAGTTCGCCTCGCACATTCTGATTCCACTCTCGATTGTCAAACAGCATATTGTTTTTGGTGTGACCACGCTTCCGTGGCCAGCCTCGTATTATACCCAATCGAACATCGATCGTCAAGGCCAGCGCTCAAAGCGACTACGTCCTCTCCAACCATTCCCATCTGCCGACAATCCTCAAACCCGCCGACCCCTCACCCACCGAATCTCCCCTTGCCACCAAGCAGATTCACCACTGACGGAAAACTTCCCGTGGAGCCAAGCATAATATGTCGCACTTCCAGATACCGCAAGGGCCTCCACTGCTTTCTCCATACTGTCCCCACTCAGGCGAAAGCGGGACCGCACACCTCGTGTGCTGTCCCGCTCGCTTATGCGCCCTCTCGGAATCGAACCGAGAACCTACTGATTAAGAGTCAGTTGCTCTAACCAATTGAGCTAAGGGCGCTCAACTTCACATCCAACGTGGCGCGCCAGGAGGGAATCGAACCCCCGACCCACAGCTTAGAAGGCTGTTGCTCTATCCAACTGAGCTACTGGCGCTTCGTTCGCGCAGGTCAACCCACGAACTCCTGAGCTCCCTGACAGTCGGGGCGCCCGGATTTGAACCGGGGACCTCCTGCTCCCAAAGCAGGCGCGATACCAGGCTACGCTACGCCCCGCATGAGAAACCAACAATAGCGAGTCCGACACCGACGGTCAACTCCCTCGCAACGCGAAACTTACGCGGTGATCATTCCACCAGCCCGCACCGCCCCCAACAGCAGCGCGAAAGCCCGCCCGCGATGACTGACACGCTCCTTCTCCGCCACGGTCGCCTCCGCCAATGTCATCCCCAACTCGTCGATGAACATGTGCGGATCATAGCCGAACCCGAACGAACCACGCCCCTCCCGCACGATGCGGCCCAGCACCTCGCCGCGCACGACAACCTCGCGCACGCCATCGCTCCACGCTGCGGCACAGACAAAGCGCGCTCGCGCCTCGTCCGTATCCCGAAGACGCTCGAGCAGCAGCGCATTGTTCGACGCATCGAGAGCCGCACCGTGCAACTCCCGCCGCCCGCTCCACCGCTTGCTGCGCACGCCAGGCGCTCCGTGGAGCGTATCGACCGACAACCCGGAGTCGTCCGCAACCACGATACGGCCGGGCACCCGCGCAGCGAAATACCGCACCTTCGCCAGCGCATTCTCCTCGAAGGTTGCAAACGCCTCGACCGCGTCCTCCGCGACAGGATCTTCCTCGACGCCTGCCTCGAACAGATCGATCACGTCGATCGCGTGGGTCGCAAAGAGCGCACGGAGCTCGCGTAGCTTGCCGGCATTGCGCGTCGCCAGAACCCACGAGGCAGGTCGCACGACCAAGTCAGACTCCCAGCGCAGAGCGCTGCAGGGCATCCAGCTCGAGCAGACCCTTCGTTGCGAGATCCAGCAAAGAATGCAACTCGTCGCGACTGTAGGTCGCATTCTCGCCCGTGCCCTGTACTTCGACGAAGCCGCCTTCGCTGCTCATCACGACATTCATGTCCACGTCCGCGACGACATCTTCGATGTATTCGAGGTCGAGGCGCGGCTCGCCCTTCACTACGCCCACGCTCACTCCAGCAACGCGTCGTTTAACGGGCGACCGCTTCACCTTGCCGTTGCTCACCATCCACGCGAAGGCATCCACGACCGCGAGGGACGCCCCGGTGATTGCTGCCGTTCGAGTACCGCCGTCCGCTTGCATCACGTCGCAATCGATCTTGAGCGTGTACTCGCCCCACGCGAAGTCGTCGATCATCGCGCGGATGCTCCGGCCGATCAGGCGCTGGATCTCCTGGGTCCGGCCGCCGACCTGGCTCCGTTCGCGCGACGTACGCGTCTTCGTGGCGCGAGGGAGCATCGCGTACTCCGCCGTGATCCATCCCTCACCACGTCCACGCCGCCAGCCGGGGACGCCGTCCTCGACCGACGCCGTGCACAGCACGCGCGTCGCGCCGAAGGAGACGAGACACGAGCCCTCGGCGAAGGCGGCGACGCCGCGTTCGAGCGTGACAGGGCGAAGCTCATTCGCCGCGCGACCGACGCGGATAGGATCAGCGTGAGATGGACTTGCCACGAAGTGCCTGGATGATGTAAGTGGTTGACTGGCCGGGCGTGAGCGGAATGACACGCACGTCGCCCCCCCAGCTGCGGACTTCGGAAGCGCCGACGATCGTCGCCTCCGTGTAATCGCCCCCCTTCACGAGCACGTCCGGCCGCAGTGCATTGACGAGACGGATGGGCGTGTCATCCTCGAACAGCACCACGCAATCCACCATCTCGAGTGCCGCGAGGACGTACGCCCGTTCCGCCTCGCTGCGAATTGGCCGTTCGGGACCCTTGAGTCGCTTCACCGACGCGTCGCTGTTCAAGCCGACGATGAGCGCGTCGCCGCAATTGCGTGCACCCAGCAGCACGTCGACATGACCAGGATGCAGCAGATCGAAAACGCCGTTCGTGAAGACGACATGGCCTCGCTGCTCCGCCCGCCAAACGCACGCACTCGCGAGGTCGCGAACCTTCGTCGCGGGATCCCGCGACGCGGCGTGACTCAAAAGATTCCTTCGGCGTGTGGGTTGAAACGTTTCTCACGGACGATGAGGGGCAACTCGAGGTGCACGTAATACTCGGATTCGACTTCGATGTGGCGCCCATCGCGCTGCAGGGTCACCTCGCCCGCCGCCTCCGGCAGGCCGAGCGAGTCGGCGCGCTCGCGGAGGTGACGCAAGATGAGTGCGTCGCTGTTGTGTGCGGCGAACTTCACCTCCTGGCGCATTGCATCCTGGTATTGATAGAAGCGGAAAAAATGCTCACCGATGTTGATGCCGAAGTAGATGACCGCGGCAACCAGCAGCAGCGTGACGAGGCAACCGAGTGAACTAATCCCCCGACGCGGTGTCACCATTGCGACTGCGCCCCTTCCACGATGTCATTCACCACGCGCTTGATCGCCTCACGGCGGCCAGCGACCTCGTCACGCTCGGCATATTCGCCCTCGGCGCGCAACCCCTTCTTCTCCCACAGGGTCTTGCCGTTCGTCTGGTCGATGATCTGGACATCGAGGGTGATCTGGAGCTTGCGGCGCGACGTGACGGCCTGCTGCGTCGAATTGGCGCTGAAGCCGACCGGGACGTCGACGTCGTACGTCCGCACGACACCGCGCACGAGCGCATCGGCCCGCTCGAGTGGCGCGTCACGCACGCCGAGCCGCGACTGCAGTTCCTTGCGCATGGCCTCGAAGATCTCGCGCTGGAGTTCGGGCGCGGGCGTCTCGTTGTCGAACGGCTGGATGGCCATCGTCCTGATATTGGATGGCAGGCCGCCGCCGGCGAAGCCATAGCGCGGAACACATGCGCCAAGGCCCGCCAGCAGGACGAGAAGACTACAAGCGCCAGATCGACGGATCGAAGGGAGCAACGACATCGGATTGAAGAATGACGAGCGAAAGCGACCGGCGCGCCGCCTCGTTGCGGTACTGTACCTTGTGAGCCGCGGAGCGTTCGACCCACTCCTGCAAGCGGCCTCCATCGACCCGCTCGAGGCGGCTCAATGTGTCGCCTCGAAATGTGGCGCGCCAATGGACGGGTGCCCCAATGTCGGCCCGGAGCGTCGCGCCGTCAACGCGGACGACGGTGTCGGGCTCGACCGGAACCTCGAAGCGGCCGAGCGCGGCCCACAAGAGCGCCCTCGGCGGTACGAGCTTGCGGACCATGTCGGGCCCCGGCACGCGCAATGAGTCGCCAATGAGCACGGCGACACCGCCGCCCATTCCCCCACCGAGGAAGAAGTCGAGGCGTACGCTGTCCGGAGACGCGATCCGGGCAACGCCGTCACCACGCGCCGAGATGTCGCCATCCCGCAGCTCCCACTGGAACACGATCTTGCGACGCCCGTCTGGTAACGTGCCGTGGGGGATCGATTGCACGGGTACCACCGCACCCGAAAGCGGCTCGACCCGAGGCGGGCGGCAGCCGATCGAACCGACCAGCGCGAGCGCGCACAGGCTAGAAAACCGTAACACCGACAATGCGATCTCCCTGAACGATGCGATCGAGAGCGTCTCGGCCGCGAATCAGCTCCCCGAACACTGTGTACCCGCCGTCGAGGTGCGGCTGCGGCGAATGCGTGATGAAGAACTGGCTGCCGCCCGTGTTCGGTCCGGAGAGCGCCATCCCGACGGTCCCGCGCCCGTAACGGTGGCGGTTGATCTCATCCCGAATGGCGTAGCCTGGCCCGCCGCTTCCGTCGCCCCGCGGGTCGCCGCCCTGGACCACGAAGTTCGGCACCACGCGATGAAAACGCTGGCCGTCGAAGAAATTCTTCCTCGCGAGCGACACGAAGTTGTATGTGGTGAGTGGTGCCTCGCGCGAGTACAACACCAGCTCCAGTGTTCCATGTTGCGTCTGGATGAGCACCCTCGGCGGCTTGCCATCGGCCTCTCGCGCCCGATCCTCGTACCACGCGAGCGGTCTCGCTGTTCCCGCGCTGTCACGCCAGGATGCGAATCGAGGAACGCGTGCGGCGGCGAGTCGCTCGAGCGGATCCGTGGGCCGCTGCAGCATGCGGAGTGCGCGCTCAACGGAATCCGGCAGGGAGCGACGTGCGGTAGCGGAGTCGACGAAGCGCCAGAACGCGAGCCGTGCGTCGTTGTCGCGATCCGCAGCGGCAATCGGAAAGGAGGCGATCGCTGCCGCGAGGTCTGCCGTTGTCGCGCCACGCATGAGTCCTTCGAGACTCGCCGTCCGGGCGCCGACGTCGGAGTCGATCAACGACGTCCGCAGGCGAGCGCGCACCATTTCACGCGTCGCGGCACTGTCGGCGAGCCGGGCGAGTGCGCCAGTGGCGACCGTCCGCACGCGACCATCGGGATCGCCGCTCAAGCGTCCGAGACGCGCGACAGCGGCGACAGCTGGGCCACGGCCTGCGATCTCCGCCGCGGCGGCGCGCATCTCCCATTCGTCGCTCGTCATCCATCCGGCGTGCTCCTCGAGGGAGATCCCTCGGCGGCTCGCGCCATCGGCGATGGCGCGGCGAATCACGAACGTGGTATCTGCGTCAAAGGCATTCGCCCACGCGTTTTCACCAGCGTCGAGCACCGCGTCGAGCGACTGGGCAGCGACAAGCCGCACCGCGGCGTCCGGGTCGCGCAGCGCACCGACGACCGCGGCCCTTGCGATTGGGCCGTAGGTCGACAGCGAGCGAACGGCATTCACGCGAACGCGGGCGCTTGTGTCGGCAATGAGGCGGGTGAGAACTCCGCGCGCGATGTCACCGAGCGAGTCACCGGCAATCGACTTCGCCGTTCCCCGCGCCACCTGCTCTCGAACGGCTGCCCACGGTGAGCGAGCCGCGCCAAGCAGGGCTCGCGCACCGGGTACGCTGCGACCGCGCGCGAGGGCGTACGCAGCGCGCCAGGCAAGTGCACTGTCGGTGCTCGAAAGCATCGGTGTGATCGCGGCGGTGGGCACCGGCCGCAGGCGTGTGGCGGCCAGGAGCAACGCTCCGCGCGCCGCTGCCGACACGGACGCGTCGCCAAGGGCTACGACGATCGCCGACCGGCCGACTTCACCCAGCTCACCAAGCAACCACGCCGCTTCTCTTCCCTGTGCGGCTCCTGCGCGGAGCGCGGTTGCGGCGATGGGCGCGGATGCTGAGTCCTTCATCAGCCCGAGGGCGAAGAGCGCCGTGTTCGCCACGGCAGTGTCGGAATCCGTTGCGAGTTGGCGCAGGCTGGTCACATGTGATCGCGCACCAAGTCGACCCACGGTGAGCGCGGCCGCCGCGCGCATCGCCCCGCCGCTGCTGCGGAGGAGCGAGTCGATGAATGCCGGTTCGTCGCGGCGCGTGTCCTCGATGCGCAGCAGTCGCGCGCGGACGGCGAGTTCCGGCGTCGGCGTCACGGAGCCACCTGCGAAGCGACACGAGCCAAGTGCGACCAGGAGCGCCGCCCTAGAGCACCGACTCCAGCGTGGCGCGAAAGCCTGGGGGAATCGCGGCGAGGCGCCCGTCGCGATCGATGGAGACGAGGGCCGTGTGAGCGGTGGCGAGTCGGGCTCCGGTCTCCGCATTGGCGATCAGGTAGTCGAAGGTGACGGCGCGAGAGCGGACGCCAGTGAGGGTCGTTTCGACGCGAACACGATCGTCGAAGCGCGCTGGAGATAGATAGCGCACCGTCGCCTCGGACACGGCAAGACCGATTCCCTCCGCCTCGAGCGCGGCGTAGCTGCGGCCCAGTGCGCGGAGCAGTTCGACACGCCCTACCTCGCACCAGACGAGATAGTTCGCGTAGTAGACCACGCCCATGCGGTCGGTCTCGGCGTACCGCACTCTGAGCTCGGTGGTGTGCGTATGCGTCATGCAACGAGTGGAGGTGAGGCGCGAAGTTGACGGAGGCCGAGTTGTTTGTAAAGAGCGTGCGCGCCGTGTAGAATGCTCCCGTGCTTGAGCCGCCCTGCTATGTGATTTCCGATGTGCACCTGGGCTTTGCCCCCGAGCGTGTCGAGCGATCGCTGATCGCCTTTCTCCGTTCCCTGCCCGGTCATGCGGGTTCGCTGCTCATCAACGGCGACCTGTTCGAGTTCTGGTTCGAATGGAAGAGCGTGGTGCCGCGCAGCGGCGTACGGGTGCTGGCGGCGCTGATGGACCTCCGCGACGCGGGCGTGCCGATGACGATGATCGCCGGCAACCATGACTGCTGGGGTGGCGACGTGCTGCGCGACGCCGGAGTGGACTTCACCTTCGGTCCATTGCGCGGACCGCTGGGCGGATGGAAGGCACGGGTCGAGCACGGCGATGGATTGCGGGACGCGGAGGATCGTGGGTATCGGATGCTGCGCCGCGTGCTTCGCAACCGCCTCGCCATTCGCGCCTATCGGTTGCTGCACCCCGACTTCGCATCGAGACTCGCGGTAGGGACCTCGCAGACGAGCCGCAGCTATCAACCGCGGGACGAGGGTCGCGGATTGCACGCCGTCGCGGCACGCGAGCTCGAGGCGGATCCGTCGCTCGAACTGCTCGTGTACGCGCATTCGCACGTGGCGGCCCTCGAGCGCATGCCGAGTGGAAATGTGTACGCGAACGCGGGAAGCTGGCTGGATGCCTACACGTACCTGGTCGTCACGCCCGAGCGGATCGCCCTGCGGGAGTGGACCGGATCAGCCGAAGGTCCGGATCTCCACGTGCTCCAGCGCGTCGCCGAAAAAGCGTTGCCCTAGCTCGAGGAACTGCGCGGGATCGTCGGATGCGATGAACCGGTAGCTCCCCTCGGTGGCAGTGCCGAGGATGTCGTGGTCGACCAGCATGCGGCGCGTGTCGGCAGCGGTTTCCTCGGCGCTGTCGATGAGGCGCACCTCGCGCCCCACGATCTCGCCGATGATGGGCTTCAACAGCGGATAATGTGTGCAGCCCAGGACGAGGGTGTCCACGTCGTCCTCGAGCAGTGGCGCGAGGTATTCCTCGGCGATGACCCACGTGGCGTCGTGGTTGGTCCAGCCCTCCTCGACGAGCGGAACGAAGAGAGGACAGGCAAGCGCCGTGACCTTCGCGTCCGGCGCTTCGGCGTGGATGGCGCGAACGTAGGCACCCGACCTGATGGTGCCCTCGGTGCCGATGACACCGATGTGCCCATTGCGCGTTCCCTTCACGGCAGCGCGCGCGCCCGGCCCGACGACGCCGATGACGGGGACGGGCAGTTCCGCCTCCAGCATCGGCAATGCATGTGCAGTTGCCGTATTGCAGGCGACGACGATTGCCTTCACACCCTGTTCGAGGAGGAACGCGGCGATCTCGTGGCTATAGCGGCGAACGGTCTCCGGCGACTTGGGACCATAGGGCACCCGGGCGGTATCACCGAAGTACACGATGCTCTCGCCCGGCAGCTGCCGCATGATGGCGTGCGCCACGGTGAGGCCGCCGAGACCGGAGTCGAACACACCGATGGGCGCGTTGCGGTCCCCCGTGGCGCTCACCAGCGGATTCGTGCCGCAATGAGGCCGCCGCCGTTGGGCGCCTGCGACACCTTGATCTGCGCGGGCAGGTCCCACAGGTGCGCGGCAACGTAGGCGTCGGCACCAGCAAAGAGGTGGTTCGCGATGAGGAAGGCTATCCAGTCCTCGACGTGCGACTTGCGGATGTTGATCAGCTCATCCGTGTACGTCGACCGATGCGTGATGGCCGTTCCCGTGAGGGGATCGTTGCCGATAGCCAGGAGCGAGTCGGTGCGGAAGCTGCGCGCCTGGCGAAGGTCTGCGGCCGATTCACGCAGCATGGCGATGGCGATGGACTCGGTGAAGACGAAGATGGCGCCCGCCACCGGGCGTCCGAGCCGTGACTGCGCCAGACCGGGTGCCGCGAGCGAGTACAGAAACGCGCGCCGAGGTGACAACGGCGGCTTGATGTTGGTGAGGGCGGTGTCGATGACGGGCAGCTTCGGCGCGACACGGGCGCTGTCGACACGTTGCGCAGCGGCAGTGCTGGCTCCCGGTGCCATCAAAAGGAACAACGCGACGCAACAACGAAAGGCCAGGTGCAACGCAGGAGTCTCCGAGTGTGGCATCGCGCAAGTTACTCGATCACCGGGTATACACCATCTGACGGAGATGGATCTCAGCCTCTGGCCCTGATCGTGAAATCGTTGCGCGTTTGCGCGCGGTGCTCGAACGTGGCGGGAGTGCATGGGAATCGAACCCACCCAAGACGCAATGCGCCTCGCAATCGTTTTGAAGACGACGGCAGCCACCAGGCCACACCCACTCCCCACGTTCTACTCGAGCACGATGAGCGCGGCGCCCTTCGGCTCGACCACGCCGACGCGCACACTTCCCTGCACCGCCGCCAGATAGTCGTCCAGCCGATCAGGCGAGACGGCGACCAGCAGTCCGCCGGAGGTCTGCGGATCGAGGGCGAGCGCGACATCCTCTGGACGTGCCGCGCTCCAATCGACAAGCGGCGCGAGGAAGCGATGGTTCCGCTCCGCGCCCCCTGTTCGTATACCGCTCGACCACAGGGCGCGCGCTCCAGGCAACTCGGGGAGCGATGGTCCATGGAGCCGGATGCTGACAGTGCTACCGCGCGCAACATGTGATGCGTGCCCAATGAGGCCGAAGCCCGTGACGTCCGTGCCGCAGCGCACTCCGTACGCCAGCGCGGCCCGGCTGGCCGTGGCGTTGAGGCTGCGCATCGACATGTGCAACGCCACGCGCGCCACGGGATCGAGGCGGTTCTGCTTGCCGGCAGTGGCGAGCAGACCAGTGCCGAGCGGCTTGGTGAGCACCAGCACGTCGCCGACGCGCGCAGAGGCGTTCGTGAGGAGTTTCTGGGGGTGCGCCTGTCCGGTGACGCTCAACCCGAACTTGAGCTCCTCGTCGATGATGGAGTGTCCGCCAACGAGCACGGCGCCCGCCTCGCGCACCTTGTCCGAGCCGCCGCGCAGGATGTCGGTGAGAACGCTCAGCGGCAGCTTGCCCGCCGGGAAGCCGACGATCGCCAAGGCCGTCAGTGGCTCGCCGCCCATGGCGAATACATCCGACAAGGCGTTCGCGGCCGCAATCTGGCCAAACTCGTACGGGTCATCGACGATCGGCGCGAAGAAATCGACGGTCTGCACGAGTGCGAGATCGTCGCGCACGACGAACACGCCGGCGTCGTCGAAGCCCTCTCGACCCACGAGCAGGCGTGGATCAGCGTGAACAGGTACGCCAGCAAGCGCCTCGGCGAGATCGCCGAGGCCAAGCTTCGCGGCGCAACCCGCACTGCGCGCGAAGCTGGTCAGCTTGATCGTGTCGTCCTGCGTGGCGGCTGTCATCATCGTCTGCTGCTGCGAGTACGCCTACCGGTCGGCGAGGGCCACGACGAGGTCGATCTCCACGAGGACACCGCGCGGAAGGCCTGCAACCTGGACGGTCGATCGCGCAGGACGCGAGTCGCCCATGACACGGGCGTAGACCTCGTTCACGTGCGGGAAGTCCTTCATGTCCATAAGGAAGACCGTCGCCTTTGCGACGTTGGTCCAGTCGGCTTTGGCTGCATCGAGGATGGCGGACAGGTTCCGGAACACCTGTTCGGTCTGCGCGACGATGTCGCCGTCGATGACCTGCGCAGTGGCGGGATCGAGCGCGATCTGTCCGGCCGTGAAGAGGAAGCCATTGGCAATGACGCCCTGCGAGTACGGGCCGATGGCGGCCGGGGCATGCTCAGTGTGCACGGTTTGCAGCGACAAGGCGATGTCTCCTTCGCGGATCGTGAATTGATTGCGGGGCGCATTCGTGCCCGAGGGCGGATTCTAGCGAGCGCGCCGTGCTACGCCAGCCCGAAGAGTCGCCGCGTGTTGGCCGCGGTGCTGGCACCGAGTGCTGCAGTCTCGACGCCGCGCGCCGCGGCGAGTCGTGCGAGGGTGAAGCTGACCCATGCCGGCTCGTTGCGCTTGCCACGATGGGGCACCGGCGCGAGGTACGGCGAGTCCGATTCCACGAGCAGGCGTTCCTCGGGGACCACGCGAAGCAGTGCCTCGTCCGTCCATTTCCTGAACGTCACGATGCCACTGAACGACACACACCAACCTCCGGCGAGCGCCACTTCGGCGAGGCCGATACTGCCCGTGTAGCAATGCAACACGCCGCGCACGCCCGATGCCGCGGCCTCGCGAACCATGGCCAGCGTGTCGTCTTCGGCCTGGCGCGTGTGCACCACGACCGGGCGATCGAGCTCACGCGCGAGCGCGAGCTGCGCGCCGAAGGCCGCGATCTGTCTGGCGCGGGGCGAGTGATCGTAGTGATAGTCCAAGCCGCATTCGCCGATGGCCACCGCACCCAGGGCGACGTGCTCTCGAATTCCCGCGAGGTCGCGCTCGGCGTCGAACTCGGCAGCATCGTGCGGATGCACGCCTGCCGTATGCCACACGAATCCGGGATGTTGTGAGGCGACGCCCGCAGCACGGCCCGCCGCGGCCAGCGACTCTCCGATGCAGACGATGGCAGCTGCACCCGTCTGCCGAGCACGTGCAATGACATCCTCGCGATCGGTGTCGAAGGCGGGATCGGCGAGGTGCGCGTGGCTATCGATGAACGTCGTCATGAATACACGAACCGCCGCACAGGGCGGCGGTTCGTCAGGACAAGGAAGGTCCGTCTCTGCACTCGAAACGACATCGTGCCGAGATCAGCGCGTAGTGCGCGCGGCGACTGGCGGACGCGATGCGGGCCGATTGGGCGCGACCGGCGTCGGCTTGTTGTGCGACGCCCCCCGCTCGATGCGCTGGCGCGGCCACTTGCGCTCGATCCACAGCAGGATCGGGCCAGCGACGTAGATCGAGCTGAACGTACCGGTGACGATACCGAAGAGCATGATCCACGCGAAGGGCCGAATGACTTCGCCCGCGAAGATCAACAGTGACAACGTCGCGGCGGCAACCGTGACGTGGGTGAGGATCGAGCGCGGCAGCGTCTCGTTGATGGATCGATTCAAGACATCGTACAACGGCTCGGGCCTGGCTTTCTTCAGGTTTTCGCGCACACGATCGAAGATGATGATCGTGTCATTGAGCGAGTAGCCGATGACGGTGAGTAGTGCCGCCACGACAGTGAGCGAGACCTCGAGCCGCATGATCGCCAGGAAGGCGAGCGTGCTGAAGAGATCGTGCGCCGTCGCGAGGACGGCTGCGACGCCGAAGCGCCACTCGAAGCGGAAGGCGAGATAGAGCATCGTGATGAACAGCGAGATCACGATGGCCATGATCGCGTTGCGGGTCAGCTCATCGCCGACGCGCGGACCGACGATCTCCGTGCGGACGACGCGCGGCTCCGTGGCACCGAATTTGGCATGCAGCGCGGACTCGATGTCGCGCGCCGTCTTCTCGACGCTCGATCCGGCATCGTGACCGGCGGCGCGAATCGTGAACTCACGCGGCGAGCCGAACGGCTGGATCTCCGAACCGGGGTAGCCGGCCCCGTCGACGAGCTGACGCAGCTGACCGGCGTCGGGAGGCTGCTTGAACTCCACCTGCATCAGCGTTCCGCCAGTGAACTCGATGCTCTTGTTCAGGCCGTGAACGCCGAGGAAGATCAACCCGGCGGCGATGAAGACCACCGTCGACCCAACGGCGACGCGCCACCACTTGATGAAATCGTACTTGGTGTCGTGAAGGATGCGCAGCATGTTGACCTCAGATGCTCAGCGTCTGGGCACCGCGCGAGCGGTTCAGCCACAGGAGGAAGAAAGTGCGCACGACGAAGATCGACGTCACCATGGAGGCGACGATGCCGGCGATGAGTGTGACGGCGAAGCCCTTCACCGGGCCGGTGCCGTACTGATAGAGCACGGCCGCCGTGAGAATCGTGGACACGTTGGAGTCGATGATTGCGCTCATGGCGTGACGGAACCCTTCGTCGATGGCCGTGCGCACCGTCTTGCCGCGATCGAGCTCCTCTCGAATACGCTCGAAGATCAGCACGTTCGCGTCCACGGCGATGCCGATCGAGAGCACGAAACCGGCGAGGCCGGGCAGCGTGAGCACCGCATCGAAGCCAGCGAGTGTCGCGAGGGTGTACAGGATGTAGAGGACCAGCCCAGCCACCGCGAGCACACCGGAGAACCTGTAGTACCCGAGCATGATGACGACCACCAGGACGATGGCGATGCTGCCGGCGGTGAATGCCTTGTTGATGGAATCCTGCCCAAGGCTCGGGCCGATGTTGCGCACCTCGGCCACCTTGAGCGGCACGGGCAGCGCGCCGGCCTTGAGCACGAGCGAGAGATCCTGCGCAGCCTGGAGATCGCGTCCCTGGCCCATGGTGATCTGGCCACGCGTGCTGATGGCGCCGTTGATGATCGGCGGGAAGCCCATGACGATGTCGTCGAGCACGATCGCCATGTAGTCCTTCAGGTGCTTCGCCGTCTCGCGCTGGAAGATGCGTCCGCCCTCGTTGCTCAGCGTGAACTCGACGACCGTTCCCTCGAGCGCCGACGAATTGGGCTTGGCGTCCGTGAGGTACAGCCCCGTGATGATCGGTGTGCGATCGAGCAGATAGAGGAAGCGGTAGACCTTGTTCTGCACGACGGTGGAATCGCTGCCGAAGCGAAGCACCTTGCCGGGTGGCAGAGCAGCGACCACCTCGGGCGCCTCGATGAACTTCTTGAGCGCGTCGTAGTTGGCCTTCTCGAAGAGGAACTGGCCGGGCATCTGCCCAGCCAGGATCATCTTGGAGATGACGCCACCGGTGACTCCCGGAATGGATGCCGTGTCGGTCTTTGTGGAGTCCTTCTTGGTGCCGGCCGCAACCTTCGACGTGTCGGCGCCGCTGGTGAGCAATCCGCCGAGGCCACCGTCCGCCGGCTTCTCTGCCGCCTTGCCGGCCGCCGCGCCCACCGCGCCGAACCCAGTTTGCTTCGCGATGGCGTCGAGGCGCGGAAGCACCTTCTCCAGCGCCTGCGTCTTGTCGGTGATCTGGAAGGCGAGGAAGGCCTGCCCCTGCACCATGTTGATGGCGCGCTCGCGATCGTCAATGCCAGGGATGTCGATGATGATGCGATCGTTGCCGGCCTTCTGGATGACCGTCTCCGAAACCCCGAGCCCCTCGATGCGCGTGCGAACGACCTTGAGCGCACGATCGATGGCATCGCTCTTGTTGGCGATGACGCCCTTCGACTCATCGACCTCGAGGGCCAGGTGCATGCCGCCCGACAGGTCGAGGCCGCGCCGAAGCGGTACGCGGCGTGACACTGTGTCGTAGAACGTTCCATCGGGGCGGCGCTGACGGGTTTTCACGTCGCGCGGGAACAGTGCCCACAAGGAAACCAGGGAAAGGACGCCTATGATAATCAGGCGCCACTTCAAATTGGACATGCGACTACGGGGTGGAGGGAGGAAAGTGCATGGAGCCTTTCAACTTACCGGATACTGCAAGGAGCGTCAACGCGCGATGTGCGCCCCTTTCGTCATCGGCAAGCTGGGCCATGAGATCAGCGACGGAATCGAACCGCTTCGTATCGCGCAGGCGAGCGACGAATCCCACCTGCACCACGCAACCATAGAAGTCACCGGACGCGCCGAATAGGTGCGCCTCGATCGTACGCCGCTCGTCTCCGAACGTTGGCTTGCCACCGAGATTCATCATACCGCCGAAGCTTCCGCGAGGCGTTTCGACCTGGACGGCGTATACCCCCTCGGGCGGCAGGAGCTTCCTCTCGGACTCGGGCATCACGTTGATCGTCGGATAGCCGAGGGCGCGGCCGCGCGCTTCGCCGGCCACGACGGTGCCCGACACCGAATACCGCCTTCCCAGTGCAGACTCGGCGGCATCGAGATCGCCGGCGGTGACAGCGCGGCGGATCCGGGTGCTGCTCACCGGTTCCCCATCGCTCGTCTCCACGGGCGGCACCACGTCCACCGCAAAGCCGCGCTCGGCTCCGAGCTGGCGGAGGGTCTCCACGTCACCGGCGCGGCCACGGCCGAAGCCGTGGTCGTGACCGATGAGCAACTCGCCCATGCGGAAACGGTCGCGCAGAATGAGGTCGACGAATTGCTCGGCCGAGTGATCGGCGAGTTCACGCGTGAAGGGGAGCACGGCAACGTAGTCGATGCCCGTCGTGGCGATGGCGGCGAGCTTTTCATCGCGCGTGGTGAGCAGCAGCGGAGCCGCCGCGGGCTTGAGCAGCTCCAATGGATGTGGGTCGAAGGTGAGCAGCAGGCTGGCACGGCCCGTCTCCTTCGCTCGCACCGCGAGTCGCGTCAACACATCGAGATGGCCCAAGTGAACACCGTCGAACGTGCCCACGGTGATCACGCTGCTGTGCACGTGCGCGGGCAGCATGGGAATTCCCCACTCCGCCGTGCGCCAGCTCATCCGACCTTCCGCATGACGACGCGCGGCTGCCAGCGCGGACCATCGGCTTCGGCGAAGGCGACGAGCGCACCACTGCGTTCGTCGATGAGTGCGGCCGTGGCCCCCTCGTCGCTGCGGTCCACCGTCATGCCGCGCAACACTCGCTCGGAGTCCTCGCCGGCGAGGACGACGTGGGGAATGGAGGGGAGCGCGTCGAGCGCGGGACGCAGCCGGGCTTCTCCAGCGCGGACGGTTTCGAGGCTCGCCGCGTCGGCGACGCGAAACGGCCCGCTGCGCACACGGCGGAGTGCAGCGAGATGGGCCGCGCTTCCGGTGAGACGGCCAAGATCGCGAGCGAGTGCGCGGATGTACGTCCCGCCGCCGCAGGCGATTGTCGCGTGCAGACGAGCGCCCTCGCGTACGACGTCGCGCCACTCGAACACGTGCACGTGTGCCGGTGCGAGCACCAGCTCATCCCCCGCGCGCGCCGCCTCGTACGCGCGACGGCCGGCGACACGCTTTGCCGAGTACGCGGGCGGAATCTGCTCGAGGGGTCCGGTGAGCTGCGCGATGGCTTCCGCGATCGCCTCGTCGGGTGGTGGCTCTGCCGACCGCACGACAGCACCATCGAGATCGTCGGTCTCGGTCTCCGCCCCGAGCGCAATGACGGCCTCGTATTCCTTCGGTACGCCATCGAGATACGGCAACAGCCGCGTCGCGCGGCCGAGGAGCAGCACGAGCAGGCCGGTAGCAAAGGGATCGAGCGTGCCGGCATGCCCGATGCGCGACTCGCCAAAGGCACGGCGCGCCGCGAGCACAACGTCGTGCGAAGTCACCCCCGCCGGCTTGTCGACGAGGAGCATGCCGTCAGTCGTCGCTTCCCTCATCGTGGGACTTGGGAGAGTCGGCGGACGGAGCGCTGGCGGGCGTTTCAGGCGGCAGGTCCTTGCGCACCTGCGCGAGCAGCTGCTCGATGTGCGCCGCGTGGGCGATGCTCTCGTCGTTCTTGAACTCGAACTCCGGTGCGACGCGCAGTCGCAGCGCGCGACCCACGCGGCCGCGCAGATGTCCGGCGACGGCCTCGAGGCCCTCGAAGGTGGCGGAGCGCTGTGAGTCAGAGCCGAGGACGCTCACGAACACCTTTGCATGGCGGAGGTCGCGCGAGACTTCGACGGCCGTGACCGTGACGAGTCCGAGAATGCGCGGATCCTTGACGTCGTTGGCCAGGAAGGTAGCGATCTCCTCGCGCATCGCGGCAGCGACACGATCGGAGCGATGATGATCAGGCGACACGATAGTGACCGGTGCGGAAAGGTCGGCGCGAAGGGCGCCGGCTCCGACTGGAACCGGCCACCCTCGCGCAACGAGCCGTCGTCAGCTCTGCGGAGCCGACTCGAGCGTGCGCGCGATCTCTTCAGTGCGGTAGTTCTCGATGCGATCACCGACCTTGAGGTCGTTGAAGTTGTCGATCCCGATACCGCACTCGAATCCTTCGCGAACTTCCTTCACGTCGTCCTTGAAGCGGCGCAAGGAGTGGATCGTACCCTCGTAAACCTCCACGCTGTCGCGGATGACGCGGACACGGCCGTCGCGACGAATGACGCCGTTCCGAACTGCGCAGCCGGCGATGAGACCGATCTTCGGGACCTTGAACGTCTCGAGTACCTCCGCCTCGCCAAGGATGACTTCGCGCTGCTCGGGACGCAGCATGCCTTCCAGCGCGGCACGGACGTCTGCGACGGCCTCGTAGATGATGCGATACAGCTTGATGTCGACGTTCTCGCGCTCGGCCGCCGCGCGCGCGTTGTTGTCCGGACGCACGTGGAAGCCGATGATGATGGCACCGGACGCGCGGGCGAGCAGGATGTCGCTCTCCGTGATGGCACCGACACCGCGGTGCACCACTTCGACCTTGACCTCGCTCGTGCCCAGCTGGGAGAGCGCATCGGCGAGTGCTTCTGCCGGACCGCCCTGATCTGCCTTGATGACGATGCGCAGCGAGCGCACCTCGCCGGTGGTGGACTGCGCCATGAAGTCTTCCAACGTGACGCCACCGCGCGTGGTGCGACGGCTCTTCGCCTCGCGATCGAGGCGTTCACGCCGCTGCGCCACTTCACGCGCGGCACTCGCATCCTCGACGACGAGCATCTGATCGCCCGCCATCGGAACGCCCTGCATGCCGAGCACCTGCACGGGAATGGCCGGACCAGCAATCTTGACGGTCTTGCCCCGCTCATCGAGCAGCGCGCGAACGCGGCCCGAGTACATGCCAACGATGAAGTCATCGCCCACCTTCAGCGTGCCGCTCTGCACGAGGACGGTGGCGACGGGTCCCTTGCCGGCATCGAGCTGCGCTTCGACGACGGTTCCGGTAGCGCGCTTGTCCGGATTCGACTTGAGGTCGAGCAGTTCGGCCTGGAGGAGAATCTGGTCGAGCAGCGTATCGATGTTCGAGCCCTTCTTCGCGGAGATCTCGGTGCTGAGCGTGGTGCCACCGAACTCTTCGAGCACCACGCCATGCTGCAGGAGGTCCTGTTTGACCTTCATCGGATTTGCCTGCGGCAGATCCACCTTGTTGATGGCGACGATCATCGGCACGCCGGCATTCTTGGCATGCGAGATCGCCTCGATCGTCTGCGGCATGACCGCGTCATCGGCGGCGACGACGAGGATCACGATGTCCGTGACCTGAGCGCCGCGCGCGCGCATGGCGGTGAACGCCTCGTGACCCGGCGTGTCGAGGAAGGTGATCATCTTCCCGCCGGCCAGCTCCACGTGATATGCACCGATGTGCTGCGTGATACCACCCGCCTCGCCGGCAACGACATTGGCCTTGCGGATGTAATCGAGCAGTGACGTCTTGCCATGATCGACGTGGCCCATGATGGTGACGATCGGGGGCCGCGGCTTGAGATCTTCCGGCTCGTCGGCAGCAACGGTTCCGACGTCCTCGGCCTGGTATTCGTCCTCGCGCACGGCCTGGAAACCAAATTCGCCGGCGACGATTTCGATCTGGTCGAAGTCGAGGCGCTGGTTCACGGTGATCATGAGCCCGAGATTCTTGAAGGCGAAGCCGACGATCTCCGTGGGCGACACCTTCAGGATCTGCGCGAGCTCGCTGACGGTGATGAACTCGTTGACACGGACGAGCTTCTTCTCGCGCTCGACCTCGGCGACGCGCATGGCTTCGGCCTCCTCGCGCATGCCACGGCGATCGGTACGGCCACCGCGCGTGGGTGCACCACGCATGGAGGCCATCGTCTTCGCGATGTTCGCGTCCACGACTTCCTGGTCGACCGACCCGCGCTTGCCCTTCTTGCCACGAGCGCGCGCGGCGCTGCCGCCAGCGGCGCCGGCGCCAACGCCAGCACTGGGCGGGTTGCCGGACTGCGGACCGCCGCCCGGTGTGGGCCGGCGATCATCGCGACGCGTGGGGCCGCCGAAGCCTCCCGGCGACGCCGAAGCGACGGGGCGCGGTGGGAAGGGCGAGCCGCCGGACGTCACGGCACGTGGACGCGGAGCGCCTGGTGTGATGGGGCGCGGGCGTGGGCGATCGCTGCCGGCGCTTGCCGGCGGCAGCGGCGATGGCGTGCTTGGACGCGGCGCCTCGGGGCGCGAAGCGTCGGTTGGCGCGGGGGCGGCCACACCAGCGCTGGTGGCCGTGGGCTGATTGGTGTGCGTCTCAGTGCGGTCGGCCGCCCCGCTGGCATCGGCCTGCGCACGCTCTTCCGCCGCAGCGGCCGCGCGTGCGGCCGCAATCTCGCGGGCACGGTCGGCGGCCGCGGCAGCTTCCGCTGCTTCACGCTGCTCGCGCTCGGCGCGCTCCGCCGCCTGAACAACCTCGATGGCCTCGTTGGCAGCTGCTTCGACCGCGGCGACTTCCGCGGCAGCGTCTGCGGCGGCCTGTACGTCGGCTGCCTTGCGACGACGGCGCACGGGCTCACCGACCGCGGCGGCGTCGGCCACAGCAACAGGCGTCGGCTCGGGAGCAGCTACCGTCGCCGCGCCACGACGCCGCCGTGCGGGCGCCGGTGGTGCGGCCTGCCGCTGCGCGCGCTCGCGCTTTTCACGCTCCCATCGGGCGCGAACGCGGGCGACCTGGTCGTCGGTCAGCGGACTCAAATGGCTGCGCACCGGCACGTCCATCTGGCGAAGCAATCCCTGCACTTCGTCAACGGGAATCCCGAACTCGACCGCCATGTCTGTAACGCGAAGCTTGCTCAAACTTCCTCCTGTGGGGCTCCCTCGGAGCCCGACTCCACAAGCTCGCGAATGCCTTTCGCGAGCTGCCGGTCAACGATCCCGACGACGGCGGTGGTCTCACGACCCACCGCGGCGCCAAGCTCTGCGGCACTAGGTACCTCTACGAATCTAACGCGCCTGGCGTTCAGGAGCGGGACGACCTTGTCCAGACTATGCCGCGAGGCGTCCATCGCAACGATGGCAAAAGCCACCTTGTTCTTCTTCGCCCCCTCCCGCACCTGCTCTACTCCAATCACTGCCCCGCGACCGCGGACACCGAGCCCGATGAGCCGAAGCAGACGGGCCCGATCCGTCGCGGATAAACTCACTCTGCAGCGCCACCGCTTGCCGGCAAGGGCTTGGCACTGTCGTCGGCCCCGGATTCTTCCGTCGTCAGCTCGTCGAGGAAGGAGATGATGCGATCCGCTTCCTGCGGCGCGATGCCAGCCAGCCGGAGGAAGTCGTCGCGCTCGAGGTCGATGATGTCGTTGAGCGTGCGATAGCCCGCCTCATTGAGCACCGCGACCGTACCCGGGTTCATGCCTTCGAGCTCCGACAGCGGCACGTCAGCCGCCTCGTCGCTCTCGACCTCGCCCGGCAACGGAGCGAACAGCTGCTCGCCGCCACCCTTCTCCAGCCACTCGCGGCTCGAGTAGAGGTCGATCTTCCAGCCGGTGAGCTCCGACGCAAGGCGCACGTTCTGGCCGTTGCGACCGATGGCCAGCGACAGCTGGTCCTCGTCCACGACCGCCTGGATGGTCTTGCTCACGGCATCGCTGAACACGCGCGCGACCTTGGCCGGCGCAAGCGCCAGCTTGGCGAAGCGTTCCGGGTCGGACGACCAGGGCACGATGTCGATGCGCTCGCCACCGAGCTCGTTGACGACGGTCTGCACGCGCGAACCCTTGAGGCCCACGCACGCGCCGACGGGATCGATGGAGTCGTCGCGCGAAAAGACAGCGATCTTGGTGCGGCTACCCACTTCGCGGGCGGTCGCCCTGATCTCGACGATGTTCTGCTGGATCTCCGGGACCTCGAGCTTGAAGAGCGCCTTGACGAACAGGCCATCAGCGCGGCTGAGGATGAGGCGCGGACCCTTGGGCGTCTCTTCCACGCGCTTGAGCACGGCGCGAATCGGCTCGCCCTGATGGAAGTGCTCGCGATGATTCTGCTCACGGTACGGAATGATGGCTTCCGCCTCGCGGAACTTGTTGAGCATGACCACGAGCTTGCCGCGTTCGATCTGCTGAATCTCGCCCGAGAGCAGATCGCCGACGCGCGACGCGAACTCGTCACGGATCTTGGTGCGCTCGCCTTCGCGGACGCGCTGGATGATGCGCTGCTTGGCAGCCTGAATGGCGGCGCGGCCGAAGACGGTGAAGTCGAGCGGCTCTTCCATGACGTCGCCCGGCTCGAAGCCTTCGTCGAACAGCTTGGCCTCCTCGAGGGCAATCTCACGCGCCGGATCTTCGACCGTCTCGACCACGGTCTTCAGCACGGTGATCTTGATCTCGCCCTTGGCGTCGTCGATTTCGACTTCGGCCTGCACGGTGGGGCCGTACTTCTTCGCCAGCGCGGCCATGAAGCCGTCCTGCAGAAGCCCATAGAGCTCCGTCCGGTCGAGCTGCTTCGAGTTGGACAACTCGCGGAACGCCGCCAACATCTCTGCGGAACTGACCATCCATGACCTCGCTGAAAAGGGCCGTCACCTCGACGACCCGTGACCAATCGCTATGAAAAACGGAACGCCAGCCTCGCCTCCTTGACCGCGGTGAGCGGAATACGCTTCGATTCACCGCGCTCCGGCTTGAGCGTCACTGCCACCTCTCCACCATCCTCGTGCAGCGCGAGGATCTCGCCCTCGAGCCTGCCGCCGAAATCCGGCGCAAGCACGCTGGCCCAGCGACCGACGAAGCGTCGCCACTCGTCGGGCGTCCGCAATGGACGCTCACCGGGAGACGACACCTGCAACACATACTGCTCTGAGACGAGACCGCCGCCGTCCAACCGCGCTTCCAGGGCGCGCGAGGCGCGCGCGCAATCTTCGACGGTCACCTTCTGCCCATCGCGCCGATCGATCCTGATCTCCAGAACCGGGCGCGACTTCGTGCCCCCCTGCCGAAGCTCGACGAGATCGAACTGCGCCTCATCAAGCTCGTGCACGACAACACGTTCCAACGCTTCGTTCATGTTGTCTCTAGGGAACGTCCGACAATAAAAAAATGTGGGGAGCGTCCCCCACATTCTGCGAGCACCTTTCGGCCCTCACAACTATAGAAGGTAAGTGGTGCCTACGGCACGGTCAAGCGAGCGTGAGCGACGCCATCGAGAACTGCCGAAGCCCACTAAGAGCAGGTCCCTCGCTGCGCTCGGCACGACAGGTTGAAGAGTCCGTGTCAGCGAGGGCGGCAGGTAAGCGCGTCTGTCTCAGTGCACGTAACTGAACACGACCTTACCGAATCGCTGCCGATCGACAAAAGTTCGCGCGAGGAATGCCGACGCATCGTTACCACCATGCACCGAGTCGACGACGACGGACAATCGCCCCTCGGCGTGAGCGGCGAGAGCATCGGCAAGGTCGTCGGCGCTGCCGAGGCAGTTGCCGAGAATCGAAAGGTTCTTCACGATGGCGTGGCGCATCACCGACTCGGCATTCACGGGCCGGACCGCTGCACCCGTGAGGTCGTTCTGCGCCGCCAGGCCGCACGTGACGTACGTGCCGAAGGGCGCGAGCAACTCCACGCTGTGTTCAAGGTGGAGATCGAAGTAGGGATCGAACACGAAGCTCAATTCCCCGCGCGCACGACAGACCTCGGCGAGAGAGCGGCCCCCGACGACCACCTCGGCGCCCAGCTCCAGGAGCCGGCGCTCGCTGCCAACGGACGACGTGGTGGCAATGACGCGCGCACCAGCACAGCACAGCGACGCGATGAGGCTCAGCGAAGTATTGGAGGTGGCCGAGGTGACGAGGACGAGCGAGCCGGGCGCCACGCGAGCGCGACGCACCATGCTGAACGCCGTCTGCGCTCCGACGCTGAACGCCGCCGCGTCAATGGCGCTCATGGCGGTGGGAATCCCGGCGACTCTCCGCTCGTGCAGCACGAGGTATTCGCGCGACGCGGAGTTGGTGGGCAGCCCGGCAGCAGCGGAGGGATCACCAGGCGCCATGCGGTGGTAGGCATTCTGGCCGATCACCCGGTCGCCGATGCTGACGTGTGTGACGCGCGCGCCGACGTCCACCACGGTGCCCACGAATTCCGAACCGATGACGCGGCACCGATTGCGTGGCATCGTATGGAGATCGCGAAAGAAACCCTTGTCGCGATAGTTGCAGGAGAACGCGTTCACGCGCACGAGCACATGGTGCACATACGCGTGGCGGTGCGCCTCGAAGACAGGCTCGCGCAGCGTGACGATCGCAGGCCGGACCGTCATGCCGTCGACGATGAGTGCGTCGGCGTGCTGCGACGCAAGAGCATCGACACCGAGCGCGCCGAAGACGCCGAGGCCGCGCATGCGTCCGTCGCTCAGCCGCTGCCGACGAGCGCGTGCGCGCCCGTCATGCGATCGAGCAGTCGATCGGGCGCGTCGGCGGCCGCGAGCTCTTCGAGCGAGAGCGACGCGAGCGTCATGAGCGCACTGACGCGCGAGCGCATCGTGCGCGGATCCGAGAGCTGGGCGTCGAACCGCTCTACATTGTGTGCCGCATCGAACACGAGGCGTCGCAACACGGCGAATGCACCGGTGGAGAGCGGCGGCGTGCCGCGATAGTTCCGAATCCGGCCCGTGTCGCGCACGTGCGAGCGTCCGGACAATCCCATGAAGGCGAGAAACCAGTCGGTGCGAAAAGCACCGTTGGCCGCAACGATGCCGCTGTAGTCGGCCATCAGTTCGTCGAGCAGCGAGTTCGTCATGGCGCCGAACATCCGTCGCGTGAGGTAGTGCGCGCATTCATGCTCGATGCGAATGACGCGAGAGAGTGCGTGCCACTCATCGGCTCGCACGTCCAGTGCCGAGGCCGAGATGCCGCTATACGGACCGTCGCTCACGAGGATGAACCGGTCGCGGTAGAGCGCAGCATCGGGGGACAGTGTCCTGAGCGTGGCCAACCACGCGACATCGGAGCGATGCGATTCGTCCGCGGCTTCCCACGCTGCGCGCAACAGGTGCACGGATTGCCAGTTCGTATGCCCGCTCACCATGCAGGCGCTCATGGACGATGGAATGGTCTCGGGCTCGTTGCGCCGCGTCAGCGCGCACACGAGCGTCTCGAAATCCGCTCGACACCCTGTGCGGACGACGGGAATGCGGCCGGCGAGGGACGCATACAGCTCGATCGAAAGCGACTGTGGCTGCTGGAGGCGTAAAACGGGAAGACGGGAAGACGGGAGGACGGGAAGACGGGAGTCTGGCGGGAACACGCCGGCGCGAGTCGCGCGACGATAGGCGTCGCTGCCGCTCGTGCCCGCCGCAATGGGGAAGTGCAACTGCGGCATCCAGCGACGCAGTTCGTTCCATGCGCCGTGCTCACGCGACTCCTCGATGCGCCTGCTCCACGCCGCGACGAACGGCTCGTCGTCGAGCGGCAGCGCGGGCAACTCAGAGTCGACGGGCAGCGCGAAGCGGTTGTCGTTGTACGCCAACAACTCCTTGCACTCGGACGGCGTTGCGCCCCACGCCTCGAGAATTCCGCGACGACGTTCGACGTCCGAGTCGTTCACGGCGCCGACGCGTGGAGAGTCGTTCCGCCGGTGCCGAGGTAGGCGAACTGTCCGTTGCGGACAACAACCGTGGCGATGGGATTCGTGGCGAGGTCGCCCGTCGCATCGAAGCTGAATGCGCCGGTAACTCCCTTCCAGTCGCGCAGCTCGTGGAGTGCGGCGGCGACCTTGCCCGCGTCGGGTGAACCGGCGACGCGCATTGCGTGCGTGAGCACCTGCACCGCGTCGTAGCCAAGGGCGGCGAGCGCGTCGGGCGGCTGGTTGAAGCGCTTCTCGAAGGCCGCGGCGAAGCGTCGTGCCTCCGGGCGCGGATCGCCGGGGTGAAATGGCGTTGGCAGCATGATGCCATTCACCGCATCGCCCCCTTCAGCGAGGAATGGTGGAATGCCGAGCGCATCGCCGCCGAACATCGTGACAGCCACCTTCTGTCGCTTGAGCTCACGAGCGATGCGCGCCGCGGGGCCCGCTTCGGCGGCGAGGAACACGCCGTCGACGTGGCGTTCCTTCCACAACCGGACGATCTGCTCGAGCTCTGCCGCGCCACGGCTACCGGGGTCATACGACTGCCGGTCGATGACATCGACGCCGAGCGCGTTGGCGCGGACCTCGAAGGCGTTGGAGAGGGCGCGTCCGTATTCGTTGCGGATATAGAAGATGCCGATTCGCTGCACACCCTTGGCCTTCGCGAGCTCGGCCATCTGGCGGCCGGCATCGTGGTCGGTGAAGATGGTGCGAAACACGCGCGGATAGCCGCGCGAGGTGAGTGCGGCGTCGGTGGAGGTGGGCGCGATGAGCACGATGCCGGCCGCGTCGTACACGGCGGCGGCGGGCACGGTGACGTAGGACTGCATGTGTCCGATCACCGCGCTCACCTGGCCTTCGGCCGCGAGGCGCTGCGCCACGAGCCGTCCTTCGTCCACGGACTCGTGGTCGTCGACGCGAAGCAGGCGGAACTGGCGTCCGGCCGCACCGCCGGCGCTGTTCGCTTCGTCGAGCGCGAGGCGCATGCCCTTTTCGTACAGGAGATTGGGCTGCGCGGACCATGGCCATGCCGCCGCGATGACGATCGGGGCACCCACCTTTGCGTCTCGAACGGCGGATGACTGCGACTTCGGGTCGCCGCAGGCTGCGACGAGCGTCGACGCGAGGCATGCCACACCGAGCAGGGCGGTCGCGCGAATCGATCGAGTCATCATGGCTCTACCTGACGTGAATGTGGGAATCGTCGTTCGGCGCATCATGCGAGCTGCCGCCGCGCCAATTCCGCGAAGGCGCCGTTCAGCCGCATCAGTTCTGCATAGGTCCCGTGTTCGACGATCTGGCCACTCATGACCACGAGGATGCGGTCGGCGCCCATGACGGTACTGAGTCGATGCGCGACGATGATCCGTGTGGCGCGCAGCTTGGCGAGACTCTCACTCACGATGGCCTGCGCGTGGTTATCGAGCGCGCTCGTGGCCTCGTCGAACAGCACGATCTTGGGGCGACGAACGAAGGCGCGCGCGATCATGAGCCGTTGGCGTTGCCCGCCAGACAGTGTGCCTCCGCCTTCGCTGATGACGGTGTTCATGCCCATCGGCATCTCGCGGATGTCGGTGGCGAGGCCGGCCATTTCGGCGGCCGCCCACGCGTCTTCCTCCGTGGCCAGCGATGAGCCGACGATGTTGGCGTAGATGTCGCCGGCGTTGAGACGGCTCTGCTGGAGTACGACGCCGATTTGCCGGCGCACGGCGCGCATGTCGAGGCCACTCATGTCATGGCCATCGAGATAGATCGAGCCGGTCTCCAGCGCCTCGAAGCCGAGCAAGGCACGGATGATGGACGATTTGCCGGAACCGGAGGGTCCGACGAGTGCAATGCACTCTCCTGGCCTGATGCGAAACGACAGGTCGTTGAGCACCAGGGGAGCGTCGGGCAGATATCGAAAGCGAAGGTGTTGCGCTTCGATGTCGCCCTCGAGGATGCCAGGGTCGCGCTTGGTCTCCCCGACCTCCGGCGCCGTGGTGAAGATCGGACGTGCCTGCTCATAGAGCGGCACGATGCCGGCGGCCGTCAGCAGGCTGGCCCCTGTGGACAACGTGCCGGCGAGACACGCACTGAAAGCGGCGAGGAATGCGAGGAACTCGCCCGTGCGCAACGGCGCAGTGGGCGCCGCCCCGCGCGCGGCTGCGGCGGCGTCGGCCTGCATCATCGCGGTGGCTGCGGCGAAGATCACCATGAGCGCGAAAGTCGGCAGGGCAATGTTGAGCGTGCCGTACGCGTTTCTCACGAAGCGGGACCTGAACTGCTGGCGGCGTTGCTCGCCGAAATGCCGCGCCCAGATTGCGAAGGCGCGCACCTCCGCGCCGGCGACGCGCAGCTTCGCAATGCTGCTCAGCAGCTGGAGCACGAGCCCCGACGTCTTGCCACGCAGGGTGGACACGTGACGCTGCGTGGACAGCTGCAGCCACCCGGCAACGAGCGTAACGACGAGCAACACCAGGATGAGCGCCATGCCGCGCCACGCCAGGGCCGAGCTGTACACGAACATCATGGCGAAGTTGAAGACCGAGAAGATCCCGGCAACGAGCGCGGTGGTGACCGTACCAGTGAGGAGGGCGCGAATGCCGTCGATGCTCATGGCACGCACCGCCAGGTCGCCCGCTGCGTACGTGCGAAAGAACGACGTCGGTAACTCGAGGAGCCGATCCCACAGCGCCGCCTGCACCGTGACCTGCATGCGTCCCTCGACGCGCAACAAGGCGATGGTGCGCACCAACTCGAACGTCATCGACGCCATGGCGACGACGATGAGCACCATGGCGAGCTGCAGCAGCTGCGAGCGATCGGCGCTGGGAATGACGGTGTCGAACAGCAGCCCGATGGAGAACGGAATGACCATCGCCAGCGCACCGCCGACGGCGCCGAGCAGGCCGACGACGATGATGTCACGCCAGCACCCGTGGAGGGCAAAGCGCAACACGTCGCGCAGCGCGAGCGATGTCGCCGGAAACGGGCGATAGATCGCCGTCCCGGTTGGAATGAGCAGGGCGGCCGAGGCGGCAGTCACGCGTACTTTCGGCTGACTCTTGCGATGCATGTCGTAGCCGCCGCCGGGACGTGGCAGCAGCGCGACGGCCTCGCGACTCGATCCGCCGTCGAGAAATCCGAGCAATGGACCGGCGTCGCGTTTCCACCACTGGCCGGTGAGCATCACGCGGCGCGTGCGGAAGCGCGAGCTGCGAGCCACGGCGTCCACCGGTTCCTCCACGCCAACCCACGCGAGCGTCTCGGGCGGCGTGATCGTCACCCCGACGACTTCGCCGACGCGCCGCATCGCGGTGAGCAATGCGTCGTAGGCGCCATCGTCGCGAGGACGCGCCCGATTCGGCCGCCGGTCGTCACCAGTGAGACGCATGGCGCCGGCGAGCGTGCGCAGTGCTCCGCCCAGTGCCGACGCGTTCTCCTCGGCCTGGCGAGCGCGACGCTTTTCCACCGCGTCCACGGCTCGCGCCGCGTTCTCCATTGCGGCCTGCAGTGCCGTCACCTGCAGATTGGCCAGGCTCGTCCAGAGTGCGTCGCCGATGTCTGCGCTGGGCACCGAGCGGATCTCCAGCGGGCTTGCCGCCTTCACCCACAGGGCGCGCGCGATGGGATGCAGAACGCCCGAGGCGAGGGGAAGTGCGGCGCGGCCGGCGAGCAACGCGATGCCCTCGACGTCGATCCACACGAGATCAACACTCGGGCGCGCCGATGTTCCGATCGTCAGCGAGACGGTGCCGTCGCCGAGGAGCTCAGCCACGTTCTTTCTCGGCGGCGCGTCGCTGGTAATGCCAGCGCAGATCGACGCGGCCCAGCGCTCGGCCAGCAGCACCACGTCATGCCGAAGGCTGTTCTCGGTGACGAGCAGGTCCCTCGCTTCGCTCGGGACGACATCGTCGTGCGGCGCGACGGCGATGCGCGCATCGTCGCGGGCGATGGCCTCTCGAAGGTCGGCGATCGCGAGGCTCCAGAGGCGAGTGTCTGCGGCGCCGACGGCCAGCAGGCTCGCCCCCGTCGGGAGCGGTGCACCGAAGCCGATGAGCGCGCCGCCTTGCACCACGCGGGCAATGTGCTCGCGCGGGCCGGTCTGCCCGTCGCTGCCGGTGGTGACCATGAAGACGTCGACGAACCCACTCTCGACGAACCAGAGCAGGTCGCCGGCGACGGCGAAGGGCCTGTCGCTGCCGACGTCGGTGGGGGAGCCATACATGAGGATGTGTTCGCGCGCGCGCGCGCCGACAGCCGCCTCAACCTCTGCGATCATGAGTCATTCCTCGGCGATGAGGTCGCGGTATGGGCCGTCGATGTCGCGCATGCCGCGGTGCGTGCCGCGTTGCGCGATGCGTCCCTTGTCGAGCAGGATGATCTCGTCGCAGTCGCGGATGGTGCTGAGGCGATGCGCGATGATCAGGCAGGTGCACCCGCGGCGGCGGAGGTTGTTGTCGATCTCCTCTTCCGTGGTGGGATCCAGCGCACTCGTGGCTTCGTCGAGCACAAGGAGCGCCGGGTTTGCGACGAGTGCGCGCGCGATCTCGAGGCGCTGGCGCTGGCCACCGCTGAAGTTGCGCCCGCCCTCATCCACCATGCTCGCATAGCCACCGGCGCGCGAGGTGATCTCGTCGTGAATGCACGCATCACGCGCTGCCCGGATGACGTCGGCCTCGTCGACCGTGGTGTCCCACAGCGTGAGGTTGTCCTTGATGGTGCCCTCGAACAGGAAGATGTCCTGATCGACGACAGCGAACGACGCGATGAGCTCATCGCGTGCGAGCTGGTCGCGCGGCACGCCGTCCAGGAGGATGTCGCCTGCCCACGGGGTGTAGAGTCCGCAGACCAGGCGCGCGATGGTCGACTTGCCGCAGCCCGACGCGCCGATCAACGCAACGCGACTACCGGGGCGCAGCATGAGGTCGAACCCCTCGATGCGCGGCGGGTCGAAGCGGCTGTAGCCGAAGGTGATGTTGCTGAGGTCGAGCCGACCGGTGAGCCTCGTACGGCGCTTGGCCGGCTCGGCTGCATCGGCGGTGGCCGCCCGCGCCGTTACCGCCTCGACGATCGGCTGGGTCGCCTGCGCGTCGAGCGGCGCACGAAGGACGTCGTCGAGGCGATGCATGTCGCCGCTGACTTCATCGAGCGTGGACGCCAGCTCGACGAGCCGATTGACGGGCGAGAGGAAGCTGAACATCAGCGCCTGGAAGGCGATGAGCATGCCGATGCTCATTCCGCCGCTCATGATACGCAGGCCGCCGAAGCCGAAGAGGAGCGCGGTATTGACGGCGAGCAGCATGGGCGGAACGACCGACAGCGCGCGCGTCTGGAGGTCGAGTGCCTGCTGGCCATTCACCGCCTTCACCTGATAGCCCGCCCACTTGGCGAAGAAGTCGGACTCCCACCCATTGGCCTTGAGCGTCTCGATGCTCTGGAGTCCACTCATGGCAACGCCCAGGAGCGAACCCTGGTCGCGACGCAACCGCTGGTTGAGATCCTTCCGTCGACGTGCGACGAAGCGGAAGATCGCGAGGTTCACCAGCGCCGTTGCGACGCCCAGCACGGTGAGCAGCGCGTCGTACTGGATCATCAGCGCTGCGTAGAAGCTGATCATCACGATGTTCAGCACCGTCGTCGCGAGCTCCTCGGCCAACAGCGACGCGATGCGATCGTTGATCGCGACGCGTGAGCCGATCTCGCCGGCATATCGCTGGGCAAAGAAGCCGACGGGCAGGCGCAGCACGTGCCAGAAGAACGAGCTCGAGGTCTGCAGCGCGAACTTGGTCTCGAGGCGCAGCAGATGTGACGACTGCAGCCATGTGAGCGCGGCACGCACCAGTGCCGTGGCGCCCATGATGTAGAGCAGCGGCGAGATCCAGCTCATCAGTCCCTTCACCAGCACGTCGTCCACGAATACGCGCGCAAAGGCCGGGACGACGAGGCCTGGCACCACGAGCGCGAGTCCGCCGAGGATGGCGAAGACGATCGCCGCCTGCGCGCCGTTCAGGCGGCGGGCGAGGGCAGGCAGCAAACCGCGCCGCTGTCCGCCGGGCTTGAAGGTGGGCGATGTCGCGAAGGTGAGCGCGATGCCGGTGAAGGAGGTATCGAACTCCTCATGCGTCACGACGCGCGGACCCTGTGCGGGATCATTGAGGAACACGCCCTTGGCGGAGAAGCCCTCGAGCACCACGAAGTGGTTGAAGTTCCAGTGGATGATCATCGGCCGCGGCATTGCGTCGAGATGGCTCGGCTCGCGCTTGTAGCCCTGCGCCGTGAGGCCGTAGTCGCGTGCGGCGCGGAGGATATTGCTCGCCTTGCTGCCGTCGCGCGAAACGCCACACGCGACGCGGAGTTCCTCGAGTGGCACGTAGCGCCCGAAGTGCGCGAGCACGATGGCGAGCGCTGCGGCTCCGCACTCCACCGCCTCCATCTGGAGGATGGTGGGCGTCACGGTGCGTCCGGGGCGAGGCCCGCCAAGCGTGCGCTTCCTGGCCGAGACGAATGGATCCACGAGGCGCGCGCCTTTCGCGGCAGACTGCCGCACCCGCGCGCTGCCGCGACGAATCAGTTCGGCGATCCTGGGCGCCATCAGCTCCTCGCAGGCGCGTGAGTGATCGTGCGCGCGCGTGTGATCACAATCCCACCTGACGGCGGAGGATCGGGACGACCATGTCGATGGGCCGCTGCTCGCGGACGAGGATGTCGGCCGTGCACATCGTACCGCTCTCGATGGTCACCGGCGGACCCTTGGAGCTGGTCCATCGGTACTGGCTCGGCGTGTTGGCGTCCGGCGTGAGGTCGGCGAATACCTGGTACGGCGCGTCGTTGCCGGCGAGGGACGAGACGAGCTTGTCGTTCTTGAGTGTGCGCGTCATGCCGCGCGGCGTGGCGGGGAAATCGGAGACGAAGGTGACCGTCCCCTCGAGGAAGCCGTACTCCTCACGACGGACGGTAGATGGCGCAAGATGGATCTTCATGCCCGGCTTGAGTCGCTTGCCGTCGGCGGACTTCACGTAGACCACGGCCTCGAGTCCCTTCACGGAGCGCCCACGGAGGTCGAGCGTGGCGATGGGATCGCCGCCACGGACGTAGCTGCCCTGGGTGGCGAGTACCTCGAGGATGCGGCCGGTGTACGGGCTCACGATCTCGCTGGACTCGCGCACCTCGCGCTCGACGACCTCCAGCTCGCGCTTGGCGTCGGCGAATTTTGCGCGCGCACCCTCGAGCGTCTTGCCGGCGTCCGTTCGAACGCGAATGAGGTCGGCGCGATTGCGCGTGATCTGCTGATCGTATTCGCGCATCTTCTGGTTGATCGCGTCGTAGCTCTGTCGGGTGGTGACGAGCGTCTGCTTGGTCATGAGCCCCTGGCTCACGAGCTGCGACTGCGTGGCGATCTTGTCCTCCATCGTCCGGGCGTCCTGCTTCGACGTCTCGATCGACTGCTGGAGATTGGCGATCTGCTGGGAGAGCGAGGCCTCCTGGAGCGCCTTGTTGTCGTTGTTGTAGGCCTCGGTCCGCGCGAGCTCCTGCTCCTGCATCTCGAAGCTGGCCTGCGTCTTTCGCAGCTTGTCGGCCTGCTCCGGCTGGTAGACGCGTGCGATCACCTGCCCCACTTCGACGACGTCGCCCATCTGGATGGCGAGGTCGCTGAGTCGTCCGCCCTGCAGGGGCGCCAGCTCGAGCACGCCGCCGCCTCGCAGGAGGATGCCCTGCCCCGTGACGTGTTCCGGCACGCGGCCGATGAATCCCCAGACGATCGAGAGGACGAGGATCGCCCCAATGGTCGCGAGCGCGAGCCACGTGCGCGGCGACGTGACCTGGAGCAGCTGATCCAGCTGCTCAGGTGAAGAGAGCCGATCGAGCGCAGCTTGACGGAAGAGCTTTTTCATTCATGATCTCCGGTAGCGCCGAGCCGTCACCATTCGTTGGCTCCGGCGTGCAGCAGGGAGGGAACGTCAACGCGGAGTGAGTGGATGTCGTCGCCGCGCAGCAAACGACCCGACTCGAAGCGCAGACGAACGAGCGCCTGGGCCGCGAGGACCTGGGCGGCAATGCGGCTCTGGAGCGCGCCGGTGAGCGCGTCCTCGGTCTGGATGACGTCGAAGCGAGTGGACATGCCGAGCCGGAACTTGGTCATCTCGCTCGCGACGGACTGCTCGCTCAATCCCACCGCGATCTCCGCCGTCTCGAGTTGCAGGCGCGCGGCGCGCAGTCCCTCCGCGGCCACGCGGGCCGCGATGACGGCGGTGCGTGAAAGGTCAGCCAGCACGAGCGACGAACGATCGACCGACACCTCGGCCTGTTCGAGACGTCCTCGCGCGCCCGCGTTGCTCAAGGCAGGCTGATAGTTGACCTGCACCGTCGAGTTGAGTCCAGCGACGCCCTGATAGATGGACGAGTAGTACTGCCGGAACGCCGATCCGCGCTCGCCACCCGCGTAGCCCATCACGACGACGACGTCGAGCCTGGACTTCGTGTCGGACGCGTAGCCCTCCTGGAGTGCCGCCGCGCTCGCGCGCCGTGCACGCGCGGCGGCCAGATCGGCGCGACGACTCGGGGCATCCAGTGCGAGCGAATCCGCACTTGCACCTTGCGGTGGATTCAGGTCGGCAACGGTCGGAAAATCGGACGCTGGCGTGGCGAGCGTCCAGATCTCCTCGGCAGGAATGCCGAGTGCGATGCCGAGGCGCTGCCGTGCTTCGAGC
>JBBQDT010000036.1:0-32592 GCA_038319955.1 Gemmatimonadales bacterium
TGTTGAGCCGCACCTCGATGCCGTCTCTCCGCAGAGCGTTGGCGAGGATCTCCGCGGCGTCTCGCTCCTCGCCGGGGAGGAAGTAGGGTTCCCGGCCAGCGATGATCACCTCGCAGCCCAGGCGCGCAAAGGCCTGGGCCAACTCGCAGCCCAGGGGTCCGCCGCCGATCACCAGCAGCCGCCGGGGGCGCTCGGTCAGGTTGAAGACGGTCTCGTTGGTCAAATAGCCGGCGGCTTCGAGTCCCTGGATGGGTGGTCGGGCGGCGCGGGTGCCGGTGGCGACGACGGCATTCGTGAACTTGAGCGTGGCGTCGGCGACCTTCACCGTGCGGCGATCGACGAACGCGGCGTTGCCGAGGAAGACATCGACACCCAAGGATTTGAACCGCTGGGCCGAGTCGTGGTGGCTGATGCGGGCGCGGAGGCGGCGCATGCGCTCCATGGCCGCGACGAAATCCACGTCCGAGGGCACTGGCGCGCGGCCGGTGAATCTCGGCGCCTGATAGAGGTCGGTGTAGAAATGCGCGGCGCGCAGGAGCGCCTTGGACGGTACGCAGCCGAAGGTCAGGCAATCGCCGCCCAGGAAGCTCCGTTCCACAAGCGCCACCTTGGCTCCGAGGGCGGCGGCGCCCGCCGCGGTGACCAGCCCGGCGGTGCCGCCCCCGATGACGACGAGGTTGTAGCAGGAGGCGGGGCGCGGGTTCATCCAGTCCGCCGGCCGCACGTTGGCCAGCAGTTCGGCGTCGTAGGCGTCGTTCGGCAGCGGCGCGGTGCCTGAATCGGTGTGGTCGGTCTCGCTCATCGGTGTTGATGTCGGGATGTGCGTTCCAGCAAGTCGATTCGCGCTCGTCTCCAGATCAGCCGGAAGGCGGCGATCTGCAGAATCGGGATGACGATCCATTGGAGCAGCGGCGATAATCCGATCCCGAAAATCTGCGGCATCCGTTCGTCGTAGGCCCACCTGCCGGATGAGATGGCATAGATCTCATATCCGATAGTGACGAGCATGCCGATGGTCAGGAAGATCAGGGTCGGGGAGAGGCGCCGCGGGAGAAGCGGCCAATGCCATCCACCCAACGTCGCTGCCGCCGAGAAGGCCGTGGTCGCAATCACGAGGTCCCCGGCCGTCGCTATCGCGCAGATTGCTGTCGCCCGCCAGAACGGCATGGACTGCATCTGCAGATAGAGATTGTGCTGGGCCATCTCCCATGCGAAGTGGAGGGCGAACGTGATGACGACGACGGCAATCCAGCGCCCGGATTCGTGCACGATTTCAGTGCGGTCGGTGTCGCTCATCGGTCGCTCGATCTCAACCATCCGTTGCGGAACCCCGCGCGGCGCAGCCCGTTCACGATGGCAGGACACTCGCGCATCAGCCGCCAGAGCAGTCCTGAGCGGTAATTCTCGATCATCAGGACCACCGGTCCCTGGTCCAGCCCGTGGTGCTCCGAGGCGAGCCAGCCTCGGTCGGTCCCGTCTCCGGTATCGAAGCTGGGGTTGAAGCTGGTCAGGAGCCCGTCCGTGCTGAGGCTTTGCGGATACACCTCCCCGACGTGCCGAAGCGCGACCAGGACGGCTTCCGGAGCAAAGGGCAGGGATGCGGCGACTACCCAGGGTGCCAGCGTCCCGTCGTCCGGTCCGAACGGAACTCCCCGGGCCACGTACCCGTAGAACTGTCGCTCGATGCGTCCTTCCAAACGCTGCTTCGAGTAGCCGGGGCCAAGGCCAGCGGTGATCCCCCAGCAGTTCTCACCGTATCCCTTGAATGACAAGGGATTGCGCAGGGCGTACTGCTGTTGGACAACGGTCGCCCGGCGGCTGTTCTCGAAGTAGTCGGACTTCTTCGCCCGCATGAACGCATCCTGGATGCCGCACAAGTCGATCCAGACGTGCGAAAGCTGATGGATGAACAGTGGCGCCGCGAAGAGGAAATCGATGTCGTAGAGGTTCTCCCACTGATAGGCCCGGCACCACGCGTCGTAGCTCTCCGCAGGGAGTGGGTGCGTGGGCGAGCCGAGGCCGAGGATGTAGAGCAGCATCGCCTCGCTGTATCCCTCCCAGCCGTAGCTCAGGAAACTGGCCCCGGGCTTCCATCCCATGTTCACCAGGGGGCTGCCTGCGGCAGCCCAAGGCCAATCGACGCGCTCGGAGAGGAATTGGGCGAGCTCGCGGATCTCACGTTCGTCGTCGGTGGCGGCCGAAAAATATGCCCCGCTGGTGAGTACTCCGGCGATCAGGATCGCCGTATCGATCATCGACAACTCGCATTGCCAAACGCGCCGGCCAGTCTTCATGTCGAGGAAGTGATAGTAGAAGCCACGGTGGCCGGTGGCGTCAGGCTCCTCTCCCTGGGGGCTGTCGCGAAAGAACCGCAACGCGGTCAGAGTCCGCGCTGCGGCATCGCGACGGGGGAGGAACCCCCGCTCTGCGCCCACGACGTAGGCGGCGAGGCCAAGCCCGGTGGCGGCAATGCTGCACGGAGCACCTTCCCGCGAGCTGTCGGAGATCAGACCGTTGTTCGGATTCGCGGCTCGGAGGAAGTATTTGAACGCCTGGCGTTGGAGGACCTCCAGCATTCTCGTGTCACCATCCTCATGAAGCATCACGGCGATTCTCCGGCGGGCCCTCGTGCGGATCTCGCTTTCATAGCGGCATGCTCACGGAGTTGGTCACCATCAATCAACCACGCCCGGAACATGCGCACTTCATGAAGCACATGACGGGCAGGGTGGGATTCGAACCCACGATACCCTTGCGGGTACGCCGGTTTTCAAGACCGGTTCCTTCAACCACTCAGACACCTGCCCCATTGCGGCGCGGGAGCGCATCGGCGCCGCACGAAGGGGAAGATAAGCACGGGTCTCACCCCTCGACAATCTTTCGCGACGCACCCGCGGACGTCCGCATCCGGCACATGACGTGCGCAGGCGTGTGCCGCATGCTCGACAGCATCCAACGAGAGGCGTTCAACTATTTCGTCCACGAGACCAATCTCGCCAACGGGCTGGTCATCGACAGGACGAGGCCCGGCACGCCATCGAGCATCGCAGCGATTGGACTCGGGCTCACTTCGTACCCGGCAGCCGTCGAGCGTGGTTTCATCCCTCGTCGCGACGCAGCGCAGCGCACGCTCACCACGCTGCGCTTCTTCTGGTCGAGCAAGCAGGGGCCCGAGCCGGACGCCACGGGCTACAAGGGCTTCTACTATCACTTTCTCGACATGGAGACCGGAGCGCGCGCGTGGAAGTGCGAGCTCTCCACGGTCGATTCCGCGCTGCTCATCGGCGGCATGCTCACCGCGGCCGCATACTTCTCGAACGACACTCCCGACGAACGCGAGATTCGCGATCTCGCCGAACGGCTGTACGAGCGAGTGGATTGGCGATGGGCGCTGAACGGAGGTCTCACGCTGACGCACGGATGGAAGCCCAGGCGAGGCTTCCTGCCCTATCGCTGGAAAGGATACGACGAAGCGCTGCTGCTGTACGTCCTCGCGCTCGGCGCACCCACCCACGCGATTTCGGCCGAGAGTTACGCCGCATGGATAGCGACGTACGAATGGCGGACGATTTACGAGACGTCGTACCTGCACGCCGGACCGCTGTTCATTCATCAACTCTCGCACGTCTGGCTCGACTTCCGCGGCATACAGGACGAGTACATGCGCGCGCACGACAGCGACTATTTCGAGAACAGCCGTCGCGCCACGATCATCCAGCAGCAGTACGCCATCCGCAATCCGAACGGATATGAGCGCTACGGGGAGTTCGGCTGGGGAATCACCGCGAGCGACGGTCCTGGCAGGGTGACGCGATCGATCGGAGGGGTGAAGCGACGCTTCTTCGACTACAAGGCGCGCGGCGTACCCGACGGGCCGGATGACGGCACACTCGCGCCGTGGGCTGTCGTGGCGTCGCTCCCATTTGCGCCCGACATCGTGATCCCCACCATCGAGCAGGTGTGGCGATGGCGGTTGGGCGGCCCACATCCCTACGGATTCCGAACGACGTTCAATCCCAGCTATCCGGTGAAGGGCTCGGCGCATGGATGGATCTCACCAACGTTCTGCGGTCTCGATCAGGGACCCATCGTGGTGATGATCGAGAATCATCGCTCGGGATTGATCTGGCAATTGCTCCGCGAGACCGCGCCGGTGGCGGCGGGACTGCGTGCCGCAGGCTTCACCGGCGGATGGCTCGCGCCAAAGGCGCGGCGCGTCTAGCTCGGGCGATCGCCGCGTTGCGGAGGCTCGACCGCCGGGCCGAGGGCGTAGAACACTCGCGTGACATCGGGCGCGACGTCGCGAATCGCGTCATCCAGATGACCGATCGCGAGCACCACTTCCTGATGACTCAACTCGGGCGCGAAGTCCGCGATCAATCCAACCGTGACCTCGTGCGGGCCAAGGTGGACGGTGAGGGGACGCTGCGACGACGAGACGCGCGGATCGTTCCGAACGACCTGATGAATGGCATCAACTACCGACGAATCCGCGGCTTCACCGATCAAGAGGCTCTTGGTCTGGATGAGCAGCACGAAGGCGACGACGCCCAGCACGAGGCCGACGCCGATGGAGGCCACACCATCGAGGTACGGCTTGTCGAAATGATGGCTGAGCCAGACACCGAGGAATGCGAGCGCAATGCCGGCCATGTCCGCGCTGTCCTCGAGGACCACGGCGAAGATCGAGGGGTCCTTGCTGCGACGAACCTGCGCGATGATGCCGCGGCCATCCGCCTGCCTGCGAAAGGCGCGAAACGCGATGACGAATGAGGCGCCGTCGAACAGCGCGGCGGCGCCCAGCACGATGTAGTTCCACATCGGATCGCCGAGCGGAGTGGGATGCCGCAGGTGGACGATGCCCTCGTAGACGGAGACGCAGCCACCCAACGCGAAGAACAGCACGGCGACCATCAGCGACCAGAAGTACAGCTCCTGGCCGTGGCCGAACGGGTGATGCTCATCAGGAGGCCGGCGGCTGCGCGCCTGGCCGACGAGCAGCAGCACGCCGTTCAGCGAATCGACAAAGGAGTGCACGCCTTCGGCCACCATCGCCGAGCTTCCGGTGACGACGGCCGCCGTGAACTTGATGGCGGCAATGGCGACGTTCGCGCCGATCGACGCGAAGATGGGAAGGCGTGACTCGTTGGGCACGGGCCGTTGGGGGCAAGCGATGTGCCGTGCGCACTTCGGCGATGGGATGCACGCATGTAGAATTCGCCATGCCCATCGCCCGCTCGCTCCTTGCGACCACGGCCATCACGCTGTGCGCCTCGGCCTGCGCAGCGCGGCAGGCCTCGCCTGCGCCGGCGTCTCCTCAACTCGTCCGCGGGCTCGCGACCGCGGATTCACTCGTAAATGCAGCGGTGGGAACGCTGACTGCCGGCGCGGTGCTCGTCGTCTCGAAGGACGGCCGCATCGTGAAGGAGGCGGCCTACGGTCATGCGCAGCTCAACGACTATGCGATGCGTCGCCTCGACGTGCCGGCGCCGATGCATACATCCACGGTGTTCGACCTCGCGTCGGTGACGAAGGTGATGGCCAGCACGAATGCAATCATGCTGCTGGTCGACCAGGGCAAGGTGGACATCGATGCGCCGGTGTACACCTACCTGCCGGACTTTCGCGGCGTGCACCTGGACAGCATTCGCGTGCGCCACCTGCTGCAACACTCGGCAGGGCTCGTACAGTGGCAGCCGCTGTACTACTCGGCGAGCAACAAGGCGCAGACGTATCAGGTCATTCGCCGCATGCCGTTGCAGTGGGGAGTGGGCGAGGGACGCCACTACAGCGACCTGAGCTTCATGCTCGTCGGTTACATCATCGAGCGCGTGTCCGGCCAGACGATCGACACGTTTCTCGCACAACAACTCTACGGGCCGCTCCACTTGCCGACGATCGGATTCCTGCCGAGAGCTCGTGGCATTACCGACCTCGCATCCACGGAGCAGGGCAACGTGTACGAGCGGCACATGGTGTACGACTCCACGTTCGGCTACGCGTATCGGGGCGATCCGAGGTCGTGGGATGGGTGGCGGCAGTACGTGCTGAAGGGCGAAGTGGACGATGGCAACTCGTGGTACGCCAACGGCGGCGTGGCCGGTCACGCGGGCCTGTTCGCGACAGCGCGCGAGCTGAGCGTGCTACTCGATATGCTGAATGCCCGGGGGACATCGGGCGGACGCCGGTTCATCAGGACGGAGACGGTGAACCGGTTCCTGGCGCGCGATGCGTACGACAACTATCTAGGCTGGCAGCGGCCGTCGTTTCTGCCCGAGGGCAGCTTCTCGCACACCGGCTTTACCGGCACGTACGTGCTCGGCGTGCCGAGTCAGGGGTTGTCGATCGTGCTGCTGATGAACAGGCAGAACATGGGAACGAACGCGCAGGGTTATTTCCCGAATCTCGGGCCGCTGCAAGAGGCCGTGGCGCGGGCGATCACCGCAGCCATCTCACAGTACCACAGAACCACAGAACCACAGAACCACAGAACAGAACAGAACACAAACTGACTGACGCGGATGAACACACGCGGAAAAATGCCGAATTTTCGCGGAGACTACGAACAACGTAAGCCGATCATTTCAGGTGATATTCTAACAAGGTAGCTTGCGCGTCGGGCTCCTCTCTACGGAAGGTTCCGCGTAAATCCGACCTCACTCCGCGTCAATCCGCGTGAGCTTTTGCCGTTCGCACCTCCGCCGTTCGCAGTTCCGCCGTTCGCACTCGACCGAGTGATCCGCACATCATCCCCCGTTGCGATCCGGCGGCTCTATCCCCATCAGGTTGTGCACCAGGAAGTCCCACCGGCGGCGGTCGCCGTAGTCGCCACCGCTGGTGTGATCCGCGCCGGGAATGACCAACAGGTCGAAGGACTTCTTCGCCTTGATGAGCGCGTTCACCACCTGCATCGTGCTCGACGGATCCACATTGCGGTCCATCTCCCCGACGATGAGCATCAGCTTGCCCGTCAGGCGATACGCGTTGTCGACGTTGGATGACGCGGCATACTCCGGACCGATCGGCCAGCCCATCCATTGCTCGTTCCACCAGATCTTGTCCATGCGGTTGTCGTGCGCGCCGGCGGACGAGACGGCCACCTTGTAGAACTCCGGGTGAAAGAGCAGGGCACCCATGCTGTTCTGTCCACCGGCCGACGTGCCGTAGATCCCCACTCGGCTGATGTCCACGGAGGGATACTTCGCCGCCAGCGCCTTGTGCCACAGGATGCGATCGGGGAAGCCGGCGTCGGCGAGGTTCTTCCACGCGACGTCGTGGAATGCCTTCGACCGGTTCGACGTCCCCATGCCGTCCACCTGAACGACGATGAAGCCGAGTTCCGCGATGGCCTGCATGCCGAGCTGCGAGCTGAACGTCTTCGGCACGAAGGAGCCGTGCGGGCCGGCATAGATGTTCTCGACGACGGGATACCGTCGAGCTGGATCGAAGGACATGGGACGAATGACGACGCCGGCGATATCGGTCGTTCCGTCGCGCCCCTTGGCGACGAACACCTCGGGCGCCTTCCAGCCCGTCGCGTACAGCGCGCTCGCGTCCGTGCGCTCGACGTCCATCACCACCGTGCGATCACTCGTGCGCTGCAACACGAATCCACCCGGGACATCCACGCGTGACCACGCGTCGACGAAGTACTGCATGTCCGGCGAGTAGGTCACCGCATGCATGGCGTCGCCGCCGGTGACGCGCGTCAGCGCCGTGCCGTCGAGGTTGACGCGATAGTTGTCGACGAGATACGGATCGCCGCGCTCCATGCCGCTGGCGCGAAACCAGACCTGCCTTGCAATGGTGTCGACCTTGTCCACACCGCGCACGACCCACGGCCCCTTGGTGATCTGCCGCTTCACGCGACCCGTCACGCCGTCGTACAGATAGAGGTGGTTCCAGCCGTCGCGCTCGGACATCCACATGATCTCCTTTCCATCCGCGAGATCGTACCGGAATTTTTTCGCCGAATACTCGAAGAAGGTCGGGGATCGTTCGTCGATGACGGCGCGCGTTGTTCCCGTAGCGGCGTCGATCTCGATGACGCGATAGGCCTGATGGCCGCGCTGGTTGTACTCGAAGGTCAGCGCGCTGCCGTCATGCCGCCACGCGAGCGCGCCGACGTCGTAGGCGTTCGGGAAGAGCGTGTTGTCGACGACGGTCATCCGCTTCGACGCGACGTCGAACAGCACAGGCTGCGCCTGGTCGAGGACGTCGCCGGGCTTGTTGTACAGGCGCTCCGAGTACTTCGGCTGCAGCTGATCGTCCGGCGATGATTCGACGAAGTGGACGACGCGCTGGTAGCCGGGCCGCACGCGATACGCCGCGATGCGCTTGGAGTCGGGAGACCAGACAATGCTGCGCTGCGTGTAGTAGCTGGCCTCCGAACCGTCGGTGCTCAGCACCGAGCCCTGCGTGTCACCGACGGGACGCAGGTACACGTTGAAATTGCGGATGAGCGCTACCCACTTGCCGTCAGGCGAGGTCTCCGGCGAGGTGTCGTCCGCAGCCCGCGCGCCATACAGCCCGCCACCCACGCCGCCGCCACCACCCCGGCGCGGCGGCGCGACAGCACAGCGATAGTCGGAGAGGCTGCAGCGCAGCCGCGTGGTATCCACGGCAACGACGAGCGACTGCTCGTGATCGGCGAACGCGATGGTGGTGAACGGCAATGCGGTCGAGTCCACAGCACGATGCAGGAAGACCCCAAGCGCACTGGCGAGACGCCCATGGTCGAATGCCGGACGCTTCACTTTCGTCTCTGCGTCGACGATCATGAATTCGGTGCCGGTCTTCGTCGACCGCCGATACCAGACGCGCGCTGTGGAGTCGATCCATCCCGCCTGGTCCACCGCCCCGACGACGAGTCCCTTGAACCGGTCACGCAGTCCTTCAGCGCGGGCGAAATCTGCGGCCGTGCCCTGCGCGGCGAGGGTGCTCGGTACGCCGAACGCGGCGCACGCGAGCAGGAGCTGAACCCGAGTTGCTACTCGCATGCGCGACTCATTCTGAAGTTCGACGGACGAATATCAACGATGACACTCCAGAACCGCCGCTACAGCGTAACGCCTCCGGCAGCCTCTCTGGCGACGAGCGCCGAGCGCCGTTCGGACATCGCCGATCGCAGCAACGTCAGCGCGGTATACAGCACCACCACGACGACCAGCCAGCGCACCGTCGCGACGTTCATCGACTTGACGAGGAGCGCGGCGATGAGAACGGCAGGCACGCCGCCGATCATCAGCCCAACCGTCGCCTTCGCATCGAAGGCCTCGAGGCGAACGAAGCGCGCGCTCGCCGCGGGCATCAGGAACGCGCATGAACCCATCATGATCGGGAAGGCCGCCTTCGGATCCATGCCGAGGAGGTAGATGAGGATCATGCAGGGCCCGTAGAGTCCGATGCCGAGTGGCATGAGCGCGCCAAGGGCAAAGTTGCCGATGAGTCCAATGGCGAGTCGGGTGCCACTCAGCGCGAGCAGCGTGCCCCCGATGGGATTGAGGCTGAGGTTCGTCATGATCGCCGTGATGGCGAAGACGAGCAGTGCGATGCCCATTCCGATCTGCACCTTCCGTCTCGGCCATCCGGCGACAACCCCAGCGCCCAGCCACGAGCCGAGGACGGCCGCGACGATCATGAGCACGAGCGTCACCGAATCCACCGGCACGATTTGCGTGAAGATGTATGCCTGGGCAATCGTTGCCAGCGTGTGCCCGACGTTGAGTGTGCCGGGAATCCGCTCGTCGGGCACCATGCGCCACTGGCGGAAAATCGCCGTGGTCGTGGCGAAGGAACCGATGCCGAACGTGTCGAAGAAGTTGGTGACGAAGCCCGTGGCGAGACCCCCTGGCGTCGGGGCGACGCTCGCGCCGGACTGGGAGGCCTTGCGGAGGCCGCGGACGACGATGACGAGGTAGAAGACCGTGGTGAGCGCGAGCGCGCCGAGCAGCAGCGTTTTCAGGTCGACGTTGGGCATGGACTCAGAGTGGGAGAGCGTGGCGGCAGCGCGGCCGGTCGTACCGATAAGTAGTGGATACAACGCCGCACCGCCGCAGGCAATACGGTATGCAAATCGCGGTGAATTCCCGATGGATCCGGCACGAAAGTACTGGCGTCGCGAACGGGCGTTCCACATACTGCCGAAAGCCGCGTTCGGCGTCGTGCGTCCGCGCGCTGGATCCGGCATTCGTCTTTCAGTGTCGGCCCTCGAAGGGCCGGGAGAGCGTCATGCGATTCAGCAATATTCTCATCGGGTGCGCAGTGGTGGGCAGCCTGTCCGCGGCCTATGTGCGCCCAGGCGCCGTCGCTCCGGCGAATGGCGGCCACGACCTCATCACCGCCGAGGAGCTCGAGGGGGCGGGAGCGAATACCTTGTATGAAGCCGTAGCCAGGCTGCGACCGCACTTCCTCAAGTCACGCACCGTGACGGCGTACGGCCGGCAAGAGACCAGTCCGCTCATGCTCTACGTGGACGGTGAGAAGATGGAGAGCATCGACGACCTGCGTCGTGTCCCGCTGCCCGAGGTGCGCGAGGTCCGCTTCTACGAGCCGCAGCTCGCCAACCTGCGGTTTGCGCGCTACAACAACGCCGGTGGCGCCGTTGCTGTTTCGCTCAAGCAGGCGACAGGTTCCAGCCAATGATGCTGAACGCATCGTTCGTCCATCGAGAATGACGAGAGAGCCGCGCGGCATTCGCCGCGCGGCTCTCTCGTTCGTCTTGCCTGCTGTGGCGCTTACCGCACGCCGCAGCCAGCCTGATACGTCGGTGCCGCCGTCTGCGACTTGTCCCAGTAAATGTGCGTCAGGAAGTTGTCTGCACCCTGACGCGCCACCGCCTCGGCAACGCTCTCGCTGTTCACTGCCTTTTCGTTGGTGGAGTAGTACAGGCGCCGCGGAATCTCGCTCAACACCGCACTCGGGCCCGGCTTGAGGATCGCCGGCTGGCAGGTGCGACGGAAGCCCGACCATGCCTGGATGGGATCGATGTAGAGCGCGATCCACCGTTGGATGGCGATCCGCTTCTGGCGATCCACCGAGGTTGCGGCCGTTGCATACGCCACCGCCGGGTTCGCGAGATACGTCGCGATCGTGGCGGCGGGGATCCCCCACATTTCCATCGAGCGTGTGATGCCGGCGGTGTAGAAACCCGCCGCCTGACCGGCCGTGAGGCCTCCGATGCCGCGCTCGGCTGCCTCCGCGCGGATGAACTCGACTTCTGCCGCCGTCATGAGGTATGACGGGAAGGACTTGCCACTCCCACCGAACGTGCCGTACGACGTGGCGCCAGGATAGAATACCGCGCCAGGCCGTGACGTGTTCGACAGCAGCGGCGAGGCCTGCGCCTGCGTCAGCGCATTCGCGAGCCCGACATAGCACGGGGACGAGCCGGCTCCGCCCGGGCAGTAGTTGAGCGTGCGACCAGCCACCTCGGGCAGCACGACCTCTGCCGGCATCGCGTAGATGGCGACGCGCGGGTCGGAATAATCGCGCAGGTAGGTGAGCAGACGCGTGGAGATGCGGTGATCATCGCGCGTCTTGAAGTTGTTGGCCCACGGCGAGTCGTAGATGCCGTCGCCGGGCCATGCGAGCTTCGCGTTGTCCGAGTTGGTCACGATCAATCCGCCCGCATCGGCGAGCGCCGCCGTCAACTGCGCGTTGGCGAGCGTCGGGTTCACGTTGATCAAGCGGAGCGCATGCCTTGCGCGGAGCGAGTTGGCGAATTTCCGCCACGAGGCTGGCGCGCCGGCGTAGATCGGATCGCCGCTACCCAGCACGTTCGTCGCGCCGCCGAGCGAGGTGGACGCCGCCGTGAGCTTCGCGAAGAGGTCCGTGTAGATGTCGAGCTGCGGATCATACTTCGGTGAGAGGACCAGCGAGTCCGCCTTGAAGGCCTGGGTGTACGGAATGTCGCCGAAGACGTCGGTGAGGACACCGAACTCCCAGGTCTTGAGGATCGTCGCTGGCGCCTCCAACCCGGGTGAATTCGCCACCTTGCCGCGGCGTACGATGAGTTCGAGATCCTGCAACTCGTTGCTGTACGAGGCATTGAAGAGCCCGGACGTCGTGCTTGCGCGAAGACGCGTGTACTGATCAGCCTCCGGATACTGCGCCTCGGCCAGGTGCTGGGAGAGGAATGCGTACCGCGTGCCACCCACGCCGTCCTCCCAGCGCGCGACGCCATTGCGTGCCGCGTTGGTGAACAGCGCCTGCGACGGAGCGTCGGTCGGGCTGTTTGGATTGTCGTTCGCTTTGGTGATCTCGTTCGAGTCGCACGCGCTGGCCAGCATCAGCAGCGCGGCGCCAAGGCCAAGACCCACTCGTCGTGAAGTCATTGTCTGATTATCTCCTGAAGGCCGTTATGGCGTGATGCGGAAGTTGATGCCCCAGCTTCTCGTGTTGCCCGGGAATGCGTATTCGAAGCCCTGGAAGTTGCCCGAGCTGTAGGCAAATTCCGGATCGACATTCGGGACATCGGTCCACAGCACGAGGTTGCGGCCCGTGACGGCGATGCTCACCGCCGATGCCCGCAGCTTGCTGGTAAGACGCGGCGGCAGGTCATACCCGAACCGCAGCTCGCGCAGCTTCGTGTAGCTCGCGTCGTAGACGTACGGCTCGACGTTGCCGAAGAGCCCCTGGAAGTACGCTTCCGACGTGACGCTGACCGTGTTCGGCTTCCCGGTCGCCTCATCAATGCCCCGGGCGATGATACCGGGCTTGTCGAAGTCGACTTCGCGGCCTTCCAACGACGTCGCGAGCACGCCGGAATACTGGCCGATGTAATTGGTGTAGCTCATGATCTTGCCGCCACGCCGGGCATCGAGCAGCATGCCGAGCTGGAAGCCCTTGTACGAGAACTGATTGGACCAGCCGCCGGTCCACTTCGGCTGGATGGAACCGTGATAGACGAACGTGTCCGACGGAACGGGAATGCCGTCGGAGATGAGGATATTGCCCTGGGCGTCGCGCGCATATCCGCCGCCCCAGATGCCGCCGTACGGCTGGTTCTTTCTCGCCTCGAGACGCACGTCGCCGAAGAGGCCGTTGCCGAGCACGATGCGATTCACACCAGCCGCCAGGTCGACGACCTCGTTGTTGTTCTTCGAATAGTTGACGCTCGTCGTCCACCGGAAGTTCGTGAGCTGCACCGGGGTCACGTTGACCAACACCTCGAAGCCCTTGTTCTGCATCTCGCCGGCGTTGATCAGCTTCTGCGCGAAGCCCGTGGTCGTCGACACGGGCACCAGATAGATCTGGTTGCGCGTCGTCTTGTCGTAGCCCGTGACGTCGATGCTGGCGCGCCCATCGAAAAACGCCGCCTCGGCGCCGATCTCGCTGGACCGTGTGATCTCCGGCTTCAGGTTGGGCTCGAGCAGTGCGTCGCCCAGCGTGAACTGTGGACGTCCACCGAACTTGTTGGAGTTTCCGGTGAAGGTCGTGGCCAGCTGATACGGATCCGCATCGTTGCCCACCTGCGCAACGGAGCCGCGGATCTTGAGGAACGACATGTAGCGGTTCTGGAGCGCCGGGATGGCGTCCGACAACACGATCGATGTGTTGATCGAGGGATAGAAATACGAGTTCTCCCCGTTGGGCAGCGTGGAGGACACGTCATTGCGTCCCGTGACCTCGACTGTCCAATAGTTGTTGAACGTTGCGGCGAGGGAGCCGTACGCACTGTTCATGTTGCGGCGATCGACGCGCTGACCAAGGGTCGGCGTGATCGCGGCGTTCGACACATTGTAGATGCCGGCGACCGAGATACCGGTCGTCTGCGTCGTCATGGTGTTGAAGTATTCCTTGCGGATGTTGCCGCCAGCCATCGCGTTCAATGCGAGCTTCGGCCCGAGGCTGTGGTTCGCCGTGAGTAGCAGCTCGGTGTTGTTCTCGTTGCGGTAGTCGGTGAGGAGGTTGAAACCACCCTGATAGGAGGGGTTCACGTACGTGCCGTTGAGAAACGCCGAGCCGAACTTCTGGTCCACGTTGAAGCGGAAGATGTCCGAACCGCTCTTGAGCGACGCATTGAGCCAATTGGTCACCTTGTACGACGCTGTCCCCTGTACCATGACGCGATCGCGCGTGTCCGCGAGGTCGCTGCCTTCCTGGATGTAGAACGGATTGTTGTGGTAGTTGTAGTTCCAGTTGAACTCACGACCGGCGGGGCCGCCGTTCACTGCACCACCCGCCTGCCAGTTGCGGAGCGCGTTGATGTCGACCTGACGGCCGAACCAGAAGAACTGCTCCATGACGGAATTCCCGTAGCCCGTTCCCGCGCGGTTCTTGCCGTTGTTGCGCGCGTACTGGAGCATGGCGTTCGTCGAGAAGCGCGGCGTCACCTGCAGCTGTCCGCTCAGGAGGCCCGTGGTCTTCTGGAACGAGTTGTTCGGGATGTAGCCGTCGATGTTGTCGACGCCGAGCGACATGCGCGCATTTGCGCGGGCAGTGCCGCCGCTGACGGACAGGGTCGTCGAGGCCGTGTGACCCGTGTTGAAGAAGTCCTTGACGTTGTCCGGGTGCGGAATCCACGGCTGCTGCTTGCCGGTGAACTGATCGATGAGGCGGCCGTCCATGAGGGGGCCCCAGCTCTGGTCACAGCCGTCGCAATTGCCCGCTCCCGCGCCGTTCACGTAACTGAACTCTCCGCCGGCACCCTGGCCGTACTTGTTCTGGAAGTCCGGCAACCGGCCCGGGTTCTCGAACGTGTACAGGGTGGAGAGGTCGGTGCGCATGCCGCCGTCGGCGGTGAGCCCCTTCTTGGTCGTGATGACGACGGCGCCATTCTGTGCGCGCGAGCCATAGATGGCCGCCGCATTCGGGCCCTTGAGGATCGTCATCGTCTCGACGTCTTCGGGATTCAGGTCGCTGATCGCGTTACCGAAATCGTATCCGTTGCCGAGCGAGCCGCCGCGGTTCGAGTTGGAAACCGGGATGCCGTCGACGATGAACAGCGGCTGGTTGTTGCTCGTCAACGTGTTCTGCCCACGGATGATAACGTTCGTGGAGCCACCGGGCGTGCCGCCGCCGGTGATCGTGACGCCGGACACTTTACCCTGCACCTGCTGCACGAGGTTCATCGACTTGGTGGTATTCAGATCCGCGGTCGTGATCTGCTGCTGCGCCGTGCCGAGCGTGCTGCGTTCGCGCTCGATGCCGAGCGCGGTGACGACCACGCCAGTGAGCTGTGCAGCCGTCGCGCTCATCGTGAAGTTTTGCGTGACGGTGCCGCCGCTCATCGCGACGCGCGCGCTGTCGGGGCGATATCCCACGCGACGAGAAGTCACGGTGAGGGTGCGTCCGGCAGCGCTTCCCGGAACGTTGATCGAGTAGGTGCCCGTGGCATCCGAATATCCGCCGATGCGCAACTCGGGGATGCTGATGGCGACGGAGGGCAGCGGTGTCCCTCCGGAACTCACTCGCCCTGTCAGCACAGTGCCCTGCGCCGCGAGCGCCGCAGGCACCAATGCAGTGAATGCGCATGTCAGCATCAACATGCGCTGTGAGAAGAACCGCACGTGTCTTGTCATCCTGGCTCCATGGTAAACGTTCCGGCAGCGCGCGAACGTGAGAGTTCGCGTGCCTCGTTAGAAGTGACCCGAGTCCATTCACCCGAGTCACCTGCGACAACGATTCGCGGAATCTAATCACGCGTAGCCGAGCTGGACCGTTCGTTAGAATGATGAGCCGCTCTGGTGCATGACGCGACATGAATTCGTTTGTCCATCAAGACGGCTCTATTGCACCAGTTGGCGAGCGCGGCCCTAATGCGGACCAGCGGAACCCACGGAGCGCTGCTCGCCGCGCACGATCTCCACGCGCAGCTCCGACCAGCCATCGACCTGCGCATACGCAACGCGGATTGCATGACGTCCGCCCGAGATCGCTACATGGTCGACCGCTGATTCGTGCGGTGTCCAGTTATCGATGACGAGCACGCCATCCACCCACACACGCACCGCGTCGTCGCTGATGGTGCGCAACGTGTACAGTTCCGAATCAAGCGTCACGGTCGTGGTCGCCTCCGCCGCCCAGCGCGACGGCGGCAACTGGGCGATCGGCGAGCGATACCACATGTAGTCGAGTCGGCGTTCGTGCCGCGACAGCAGAGGTACGTTACGGCGGAGCGAATCGAACGCGATGGCACTGAGTGACGTCGCGCTGCTGTCCGGCCACGCGAAGAAATGTACGACCCAATCGGTGCGCGGCTCGAACCGCCCGTAACCGAACACGTATGGCACATGCGCCGCACGTTGCACGCCGGTCGGCGAGAGCGTCGCGCCTCCGCGGTATTCGAGACGGACCGACCAATCGTCGGCACGCGCGGGCGTGACGACGAGCGTGTCGCCGACGCGACCGGACGTCGCGGACAAAGATGCCACGCCCGTTTTCGACAACAGCCTCCACGCGCCTGGCGGACCGAGCACGCGAAGACGCAATGAAACCGCGCGCGTGCTGTCGATGGGCCACAGCTTCGGGGAGCGCCAATCGAACGGACCCCATTCGTCCACGACGATGGCCGAGCGATCGAGGTGCGCGATGCTGGAGGACGGAAGGATGCGAGGGACGTTCGGGGGCAAAGTGGAGATGGTCGTCGCCAGCTCAGGCGGTATGGCCGTCGCAGGCGTGCACGCGGCATCCGACTCCGGTACGGCCCGATGTGTCGCCGTGTCGACGTTGCTGGTATTGAGGATCCTGAGCGGCTGGGCCACCGACGAGAACCGGTTCTCGCGAATGCGATAGTCGCGACTCCTCGTGTCGCGATGCCTGGGATAGCCCCAGTCCGACGGCTCGATGGGATTCGCCCACAGGCTCACGCCGGTGGAGTCACCATCGAAGGAGTTCGACGCAATCTCGTTGTCCTGGCCATGCTCGATGGCGATGCCGATGCGGTTGCGCACGAAGCAGTTGCCGATGATCCGGGAGCTGAAGCTGTAGCCGCCCCAGAGACCGTAATCGCTGCCCTCGACGCGATTGCCGATGAGGGCGTTCCGGCTGAACGTCGCCTCCATGCCATTCGTGGGCGCGAAGCTGAAGTCGTTGCTGACGAACAGGTTGTCGTTCGCACCGCCCTGGCCGGTGTCCATGGTGCTCTGACCGGCCCAGAGAAAGAGCCCGTCGCCGCCATGCGTCACGGTGTTCCATGCCACGACGTTATGCGAGCTCTGTTCATACATCAGGATGCCGGCCGAATCCTGACCGCGGCGATAGACGCCGTGACTGTAGCCGCGCACGTCATACTCGATGCGATTGTGGATGATCGTATTGGCGCTCGACCGATAGAGCGCGAGCCCAAGTCCGGAGTTGAACGACAATGTGTTGTCGTGGATGCGGAGCGAGTCGGAGCGCACGAGCATCAGCCCGTTGATCGACTGCTCGACGCGATTGCCATGCAGCTCGCCGCCGATGACGCCGTCGAGATAGATGCCCGCACCGAAGCGCAGCCATTCGCGCTGCTCATTCTTGTGGTACGACATCCAGTCCACGAGACTCTCGTGCTCGACGACACTGAAGAGCCGCGGTTTCCAGCTATAGCTCATGTCGTTGTCGACGAGCACGATCCCGCGCGTCCCGAGTGCCATGAGTCCCACGCGATAACCGTGCACCTTCGCGTTCAGGATCCGCACGTTGTGCCCGCCGTCGATGCGAATGGCGACGCCCGCGGCCTCGTCGGGTTGCGCCGATCGCGGCGTGCCGCGCAGCTCTGCACCATCGAAGTCGACGGTGATGTCATTGCCGCGGACGACGATGATGGCGGAGTCGAGCGACGAATGCGCGGGTAGACGATAGGTGCGCCGCGCAATCCGGACGGACGACGTGATCACCAGGCCGCGTCGCAGCTCGATGGTGGGCGGCGCGTGTGGCGCCCGGGTCGCCGGTTGTGCGGCAGCTGCCTGGAATGCCAGGAGCAATATCAGGATGCGGCGCATTCGTCCTCTTGTTCCATGCCAGTATAAAGAATATTGTATCCAATATCGGCCGACGACGGCAATCCCTTTCCGCACAGCGCGATGATCATGCTCCCTACGGTGCGTCGAGTACTCCTGCTCGCCGGGATGGCGACGCTCGCCACCACCCACAGCGCCGTCGCGCAGCAGTATGCCTCTGTCGACTCGGCGATCCGCAACATCTTTGCCCGCCGCGGCACCGGCGGCGTGGCCTTCGGGCCGGCACGGTGGAATGCGGACGGAACGTCGTACAGCATGCTCGAGGAGGCGGCGAACGGCGGCACCGACATCGTGGACTACGACGCGGCCACCGGAGCGCGGACCGTACGCGTTGCCGCTCGCCTGCTGAAGCCGGCAGGTGCGGACACGCCGCTGGACATGGACGACTACACGTGGCCGACCGACGGCAAGCGGCTCATGGTGTTCACCAACACGCAGAAGGTCTGGCGGACGAATACGCGCGGTGACTACTGGCTGCTCGACGTGCCGAGCGGCAAGCTGCATCAAGTGGCATCAGGCGCACCGGAAGCGACGCTCATGTTCGCCAAGTTTGCGCCCGACGGCCAGCGGGTGGCCTACGTGCGCGGTGGGGAGATCTACGTCGAGCCGGCGATGGGCGGCAAGGCCACACGTCTCACGCACGACGCGTCGCGCACGCGCGTCAACGGCATGACGGATTGGGTCTATGAAGAGGAGTTCGGGCTGGCCGACGGCTTTCGCTGGAGCCCGGACAGCAAGTCGATCGCGTTCTGGCAGTTCGACATGTCGGGCATCCGCGACTTCCTGCTCATCAACGACACCGACTCGCTCTATCCCTTCACGGTGCCGGTGCAGTATCCCAAGGCAGGCACGACCAACTCCGCAGTGCGGCTCGGCGTGCTTCGAGCCGACGGTTCGAGCGGCGTCACATGGGCGAAGCTCGAAGGCGATCCGCGGCAGCATTACATCCCGCGCGCGGAATGGGCGGGAAGCAATGAAGTGATCGTCCAGTATATGGACCGGCCGCAGCACCACGACATGGTCCACCTGGTGAACGCACGGACCGGCGCGGTGAAGCTGATCCTGAACGAGAGCGACAGCGCGTGGGTCGACGTCGTGGACGACGTGCAGTGGCTCAGTGGCGGAAAGGACTTCCTCTGGATGAGTGAGCGGGATGGATGGCGACACGTGTACCGTGCGTCGCGCACTGGCGGATCGCTCACACTGCTGACTCCGGGCAGGTACGACGTGCTCAGCGTGTCGGCGCTGGATGAGGCGGGCGGCTGGCTCTACTTCATCGCCTCACCGGAAAACGCCACGCAGCGCTATCTCTATCGATCGTCGTTGCGCGAGCCCGGTGAACCGCAGCGTGTGTCGCCAGCCGACGCGCCGGGCACACATGGCTACGAGATCTCGCCCAATGCGAAGTGGGCGTTCCACACCTACTCGCGCACCGACCATCCGACGTCCACCGACCTCGTCGCGCTGCCCGACCACAGGATGGTGCGGAGCCTCGGTCGCGCCAGCAATCCGACCACCCCCGTGACGGCGGCCGAATTCTTCCAGGTCGCGGTGCCCGACGGCGCGACGCTCGACGGATGGATGCTCAAGCCCCGCGACTTCGACGCGTCGAAGAAGTATCCGGTGCTGGTGTACGTGTACGGCGAGCCTGCGGCGCAGACGGTGCTGGACAGGTGGGGCGGGCCACAGCAGCAATGGCATCAGATGCTCGCTGACCGCGGGTACGTGATCGTGAGTGTGGATCCTCGAGGCACGCCAGGCCCCAAGGGTCGCGATTGGCGCAAGGTGATCTATGGCGCGATCGGACCGATCTCGAGCCGCGAGGTGGCGGATGCGGTCCGTGCATTCACGAGGACACACGCCTATCTCGACTCCACGCGCGTCGGCATCTGGGGCTGGAGCGGCGGTGGCTCGAGCACACTGAACGCGATGTTCCGGTATCCGGACGTCTACTCGATGGGCATGGCCGTGGCACCGGTGGCCGATCAGCGGCTGTACGACACGATCTATGAGGAGCGCTACGTCGGCCTGCCACAGGACAATCCGAAAGGCTATGAGGTCGGCTCGCCGATCACCTACGCCGCGGGATTGAAGGGCAAGCTCCTCGTCGTCCATGGCGAAGGGGACGACAACGTTCACTATCAGGGCACAGAGCGTCTCGTGAACCGGCTCGTCGAGCTGGGCAAGCAGTTCGACATGATGGTCTACCCCAATCGCACACACTGCATCTGCGAAGGTGAAGGCACTACGCTCCACGTCTACTCGCTGCTCACGCGCTACCTGCTGACCAACCTGCCGGCAGGAGGACGCTGAGGTGCCACCAAAGAAAGCCGTACGAGCGCCGGCCACCGCGGAGGACGCACGCGTGCTGCCACTGCGCCGCCAGACGCTGGCGGGAATGACGCTCGACTCGCTGCGCGACCGCATCCTCCGCGGTCGCTTTCCGGAGGGCGAGCCGCTCCGGCAGGATGCCATCGCCGAGGAGCTCGGTGTGAGCCGCATCCCGGTGCGCGAAGCGTTGCGGCAGCTCGAGGCAGAGGGGCTCGTGACCTTTCATCCGCACCGCGGCGCCGTGGTCTCGACCCTCTCGCTGGACGAGATCACCGAGATGTTCGAGCTGCGTGCGGGGATCGAGGGCGACCTGCTGCGACGGGCGGTGCCGCTGATGACCTCGGCGGACGACGCGCAGGCACGAGCGATCCTCGATGCCTATGAGGACGCGCTGCATACGGGCGAAGTGGCGCGGTGGGGTGAACTCAACTGGCAATTCCACTCCGTGCTGTATGCGCCGGCGAACCGGCACTACACCCTGAACGTCGTGAGCAAGCTGCACCAGCACGCCGACCGCTACCTGCGGATGCAGCTGGCGCTGACGCACGGCGAGTCGCGCGCTCGGACCGAGCATCGCGCGATCGCCATGGCGGCGCGGAAGCGCGACGTGCGCAAGGCGTCACAGTTGATGCGGGCTCACATTCTCCATGCGGGCAAGACATTGGTGAGCTTCCTCGAGGAACATCGCGGCGAGCGCGTCACGGCAACCCGATGACCACCGACGACGTCACTGCGATCCGTGTGGTCGACTCACACACTGAGGGTGAGCCGACCCGCGTGGTGGTGAGCGGATGGCCGCAGCCCGGCGGTGCGACGATGGCGGAGCGGAGGGACGACATGCGCGCGCGCTACGACCATCTGCGCCGGGCCGTAGTGCGTGAGCCGAGGGGGTTCGCCGCGATCGTCGGCGCGTTGCTCACGCCGCCGGTGAACGACGGCTCGTTGGCGGGCATCGTCTTCTTCAACAACGGCACGTATCTGGGAATGTGCGGCCACGGGCTCATCGGCGTCGTGCGGACACTCGAGTTCCTCGGCCGCCTGAAGCCGGGCACGGCGTACTTCGACACGCCGGTAGGCACGGTGAGCGCGGAGCTTGGCACCGATGGCGCGGTGTGCATCGACAGCGTGCCTGCATCGCTGCACGCGCGCGACGTTGAGGTCGACGTCGAGGGATACGGACGCGTCGTCGGCGACGTGGCGTGGGGGGGCAACTGGTTCTTCATCACGCACGCGGACCAGGTGCCCGTGGACATGTCGCATGTCGGCGAGCTCACGCGATTCACGCAGGCCATCCAGGATGCCATCAACGCGCAGGGCATCACCGGCGCCAACGGGGGTGAGATCGACCACATCGAGATTTCGGCGCCGCCAGAACGAGAAGACGCGGATTGCCGAAACTTCGTGCTGTGCTCGGGTGGTGAATACGATCGCTCGCCCTGCGGGACGGGAACGTCGGCGAAGATGGCGGCGCTCCACGCGCGAGGCGAGCTGCGCATCGGCGACGAGTGGCGCCAGGAAGGAATCGCGGGAGGCCTGTTCACCGGCTGGCTCACCGAGGGCGAGCACGGCGAGTTGTTGCCGCACGTGCGGGGGACGGCGTTCGTCACTGCCGACGCGACGCTGCGCTTCGATGTGCGCGATCCCTTTCGCTTCGGCATTCCCGACGCCACGCACGCCAACGCGTGAGTCCTGCACGTCGATTCGATGCCATCGTCATCGGCGCCGGTATCGTCGGCGCTGCATGCGCGCGTGCGCTCGCGCGCGATGGCTGCTCCGTGCTCGTGCTCGAGGCCGGGTGCGCGGGCGGCGGCACGACGGCCGCGGGGATGGGGCATCTCGTCGTCATGGACGACTCGGCCGAGCAACTCGCGCTCACGGCGCTCTCGTGCAAACTGTGGCGCGAGCTTGCGCCCACGCTCAGCTCGGCCGTGGAGTTCGATGCGTGCGGAACGATCTGGGTTGCTGAAGACTCCGCGCAGATGGACGCGGTGGCCGGCAAGCAACGTGTGTATCGCGAGCACGGCATCGAGGCGGATATGCTGAGTGCGGCGCAGCTGGCCATACTCGAGCCGAACCTGCGCGCCGGACTTGCAGGAGGACTGCGCGTGCCCGGCGACGCCGTGGTCTATCCGCCGCGTGCGGCGCTGTCGCTGCTCGCGGACGCGATGGCACACGGCGCAGTCCTGCGCGAAGGGTGTCGCGTGGACGAGATTCTCGACGGCGCGGTGCGGTCCGGCGGCGAGCTGTTCGAGTCGACGGCGATCGTGAATGCAGCGGGGGCGGAGGCGGCGCGACTGACGCCCGAGTTGCCGATCGTGCCGCGCAAGGGACACCTCGCCATCACCGACCGCTATCCCGGCTTTTGCCGCCACCAGCTCGTGGAGCTCGGCTACCTCACGAGTGCGCACGTGATGACGTCCGAGTCGGTCGCGTTCAACGTGCAACCGCGGTCGACCTCACAGGTGCTGATCGGGTCGTCGCGCGAGTTGGTGGGATGGGACAACACGACGAACCGGCGCGTGTTGCGGCAGATGCTCGATCGCGCGCTGCACTTCATGCCGGCGCTCGCCGATGTCTCCATCGTGCGGACGTGGACCGGATTCCGCCCTGCGACGACGGACAAGTTGCCGCTGATTGGTCTGTGGACTTCGACTGCCGGCCTCTGGATCGCCGCCGGCCACGAGGGACTGGGCATCACGAGCTCGCTCGGGACGGCACGCCTGCTCGCCGATCTCATCGCCGGCCGCACACCACCAATCGACGCTGCGCCGTACTCACCGATGCGGTTGACGCATCACGTCCGGACGACGTCGTGACGACGCGTGCCCCGGACTCCGAGGGCGATCGCCGTGTGACGATAGTGGTGGACGGACGACCGGTGGAGGTGGCCGCGGGGATCAGCGTGGCCGCCGCACTCATGGAGAACGGTGTGCATGCATTTCGGCGCTCGGTGACTGGAGCCGCGCGCGGTCCGCTGTGCGGCATGGGCGTGTGCCATGAGTGTCGTGTCACGATCGCTGGCATCGCGCATCGGCGCGCGTGCCTCATAACCGTGTCGAATGGAATGGAGATCGTCACTGCGGAAGGCGGAGCGCCATGAGCTCCCTCGGCGTGACCATCATCGAGGCGGACGTCCTCGTCATCGGTGGCGGCCCTGCTGGCATTGCTGCAACAGTGCGGGCGACCGAGGCATCGGCACGCGTGGTGTTGCTCGACGAGAGCCCTCAGGTCGGCGGACAGATCTGGCGTCATCGGACGCGCGAAGGGTTGCCCGCGAGCGCGCGCACCTGGCTCAAGCGGCTGGATGCGTCGGGCGCGCGGATCATGCGCGAGACGTCGGTTGTAGACGTGCGTGATGACGGCGATGCGCTGACGATAACCGCAGAGCGCAATGGTGTTCCCGTGATCGTTCACGCTCGCGCGATCGTGCTCGCGACTGGCGCGCGCGAACGGTTCGTGCCTTTTCCTGGTTGGACGCTACCTGGCGTGATCGGCGTCGGCGCGGCGCAGGCGCTGCTCAAGGCAGGGTTGTCGTTTGCCGGTAAGCGCGTCGTGATTGCGGGCAGCGGTCCGTTGCTGCTCCCCGTGGCGAGCTCGTTGAGGGCGGCAGGTGCGCATGTGCTGCTCGTCGCTGAGCAGGCATCGCGACGGCAGGTGGCGCGTTTCGCGTTGGGGTTGCTCACGCGACCGGCGACGCTCGTGCAGGCGGCCCGCTATCGGACGTCGTTCATGGGCACGCCGTATCGACTTGGCGAGTGGGTCAGCGCGGCGCGCGGCGACAGCAGCGTGCGCGAGGTGGACATCACGAATGGCACATCGACGCGCGTCATCGAGTGCGATGTGCTGTGTGCGGCCGTCGGCCTCGTACCCAACGTCGAGCTGGCGCAACTGCTGGGCTGCGCGATATCGGAAGGTGCCGTCGTGACGGACGATGGCCTCCGAACGAGTCGAGCGGGCGTGTATTGCGCTGGGGAGACGACGGGCATCGGGGGAGTGGAGCTCGCCATCGTGGAGGGCGCGCTCGCCGGTGTCTCGGCGTCGAGGCGCGAGACCGATGCGCGTCTCGTTGCGCGGAGAGCTGCCTTGCGGATGACAGCAGCGCGCATGGAACGCACATTTGCGCCACGCGCGGAGCTGCGCGCGCTCGCAAAGCGAGACACCGTCGTCTGTCGTTGCGAAGACGTCACGCTAGGGGCGATCGACCCCAATTGGTCGATGCGGAAGGCGAAGCTCTACACGCGCGCGGGCATGGGGCCGTGTCAGGGGCGCGTGTGTGGCGCTGCATTGGAGTTCCTGTACGGCTGGCCGGCGGATACCGTACGTCTGCCTTCGGCGCCAGCCCTCGTGTCCACACTCACCGCGGACTCGAGTTCCGCGAACCAGGGAGCGTAAGCGACGATGGACAAGCGCAATTGGGCCGGGGTCTTTCCGGCGATCACGACGCCCTTCACGACCGATCTCTCCGTGGATCATGACGCACTCGCCGATCACGTGCGCTGGATGATCGACAGCGGCTGCGCCGGGATCGTCGCGCTGGGATCACTTGGCGAGTCGCAGACACTGAGCATCGCCGAGAAGGTGCAGATCCTCGAGACCTGTCGGCGAACACTGTCGTCGGGGACGCCGCTCATCGCGGGCATCGCGAGCCTGAGCACGCAGGAGGCGGTGACGCTGACCAAGCGCGCTGCCGATGCGGGGTGCGATGGCGTGATGGCGTTGCCGTCGTACGTCTACAAGGGCGACTGGCGTGAGACGAAAGCGCACTTCAGCGCAGTGATCGGCGCGACGTCGCTTTCGTGCATGCTGTATAACAACCCGATCGCGTACGGCACCGACGTGACACCGGACCAACTCGCCGAGCTCGCCGATGCACACGCGAACCTGCATGCAGTGAAGGAGTCGAGCGGCGATGTGCGTCGCGTAACGGCCGTGCGCGAACGACTGCACGATCGCCTGGCGATCTTCGCGGGGATGGACGACATGATCCTCGAAAGCATCCCGATGGGCGCGGTGGGATGGATCGCCGGGTTGGTGAATGCGTTCCCGGTGGAGTCGGTGCGGGTGTTCGATCTTGGGCGAGACGGTCGATTCGACGAGGCGTTCCCGCTGTATGATTGGTTCCTGCCGCTGTTGCGGCTGGACACGGTGCCCAAGTTCGTGCAGCTGATCAAGCTGGTGCAGGAGGTCGTGGGGCGTGGGTCGGCGCGTGTGCGTCCGCCTCGGCTCGAATTGGCGGGGGCGGAGTTGGCATCGGTGCGTGCGTTGATCGACAGGGCGCTGGCGTCAAAGCCCGCGTAAGAGACCCTCCGCTGATGCGCTCCTACGGCTTCGCTGGAACGGTCTGCTTGCGCTGCGTATCCGACGGCGGCACGAGCAGCGGATTCCCCTGCGTCGCCGCCGGGTTGCTCAACTCCATCTGCGACAACAGGTCGTTCAGCTTCACCCCCGTCGCGATGGCGCGCGCCTGCGACATCACCCGCGACGCTCCCGCATTGTCGCCCGTGGCCTGAAGCACTTCTGCGAGCATCAACCCCGTGGCGACGTAGAGATACGGAATACCGACCGACGGACGATCCACCCAATCGTGCCGCGCCGAGAGCGACTTGGGCGCGGTGAACACGCTGTCCCACAGGGTCTTCGTGCGCTTGAGGTCGATCCAGCCGGCGCCCGGGATGTTCAGCGTGTCCTTCGACGGAACGGCGGGCGGCACGAACAGCTTGGTCGCAAGGCCCTGCGTCAGCATGTAGCTGCCGAGTCCGAGCTCCTGTCCATAGCCGGCCGACGTGCGGCTCAGGTAGATGGGACGATCGTTCCACGAATCGGCGATCATGCGGAGCACGAAGATGTCCGCGCGCTGGAGCACACCGGGAATCGAGAGGCGCTGCGGATCGATCGTCGCCTTCACCGGTCCGCCCTGGAACACCATCGGGCGATCGAGCTGGATGTACGGCGGTACCGAGTCGGCCTGAAGCTGCGTCATGTGCAGCGGCGGGCCCACGGGCTTCTTCCAGTCGCCGTTGCGGAACACGGCGGGGCCGGCGGCCTTGTCGTATTCGTACACCGGCCGACGAATGAGTTGCCGCGTGTACCAATCCGTGTTCAGCAGGGACGTGTTCGCAACGACGACGTCCTGTCGCACATGCTCGACTTCCTGCGCGTACCAGAGGGGGAAGGTGTCGTTGTCACCGACGGTGACCAGCACGCCGTACGGCTCGACGGAGTTGAGCAGGTCGCGCGCGAAGTCGGCCGTGTCGGTCTGACCGGCACGCGAGGCGGTGCTCCAGTTCGTGAACAGCGGGATGAGCGCCAGCGCCAGCAGCGGCGAGGCGAGCATCAGGCCGCGGCGCGTGGGACGCTCGTACGTCACGCGTCCCTCGGTGACCGTCTCGCGGTTGATCAGCGCCGCAACGCTGTCCCACACGGCGATGAGTCCGAGCGCCGCCCATACGCCCCACGCCGAGAAGCTCCAGAGATAGAAGTAGTCACGGTCGCGCACCTCTCGATTCACGCCGCTCAGCTCGGGTGCCTGCGACGCGCCGTACTTGAAGTTCAGGTAGTAGATGAGCGCGAGCGTCATCGTGAACATCAATGAGCCGAAGTACCAGAAACTTCGTCGATCGCGCTGGAAGTGGACGTAGCCGCCCACCAGGCCAAGGACGAGAAACATCGCGGCGAGGAGGCTCTGCGTGAACGCGGCGTCACCGTGCGCGTCGCGCAGCCACTGCCACTTGAAGTACAGCCACCACATGCCGAGCTGCGCGGAGAAGGGCGCCTGGCGCTCGGTGAGCTCCGGCTTGCCGTACTGGCCGCGATTGAAGTTGTACATGAACGCATCGTACGTCCCAGCGCTCATGGTGCACTCGAGCTTGAGCCCGTCCCGACAGGCGGTGGGCTCCCCTTCATTCAACGCCGGATAGTGCGCGGCGCGAATGGGCTGGATGGCGAACGGCGTGATGCCGAAGAACAACGCCGCCGCGCACGCGAGCAGCAGCTTCCACCGCAGCGCGGTGCGCCAGCGCACGATGAGGACGGCCAGACCCACCGCCGGCGCAGCGATCATGCCGGCCATGTGGTTGGCGTATCCGAGACCGCACAGATAGGCCACGAGCACCAGCGTGCGATCCGCCTTGCGTCCATCCGGCTCATCGCACCAGCGGATCATCAGCCACGAGATCACCGCGATGCCGAGCAGCGAGACGGTATACACCTTCTCGTTGACGACGCTCTGGTTCCACACCGTGAACGCCGTTCCACCGATCAATGCCGCCAATGCGCCGCCGAGCACGCGCTGCCACCGCTCGTTGAACCAGCTGACGAGCACGCGTTCGGTGATGAGGAACCACATCCCCGCCGATACGGCGCTGCACACCGCGGCCAGGATATTGATGCGCACCGCGATCGACGAGGCGATGGGCAGGATGGCGAACACACGTCCGATGAGCACGAACAGCGGGTTGCCCGGCGGATGCGGCAAGCCGAGGGTGTACGCGGCGGTGATGTATTCACTCGTGTCCCACATCGCCGTGGACGGCGCGAGGGTGACGAGGTACAGCACGAAGATCACGGCCGATACGATGGCCGCGGCCAGGTACGACGGGCGATAATCGAGTTCGGACGGCGTGGACGACGTCGCCATTGGTGGCTACGGGGAGAACGGATAGCAGACGCCCCGCGGAAGCGGGGCGTATCTCAGCCTACAAAGATGGTCGTGCGGACGGGCTGGGTACAGGGCTCCGCATATCCAAAACCGCTCAGCAAGCAGTCATCCGCCGCCGCCACAGCCGCAGCATCAGAGTAAGGGCTGGGCAGTTTCCCTAGTGCCGAAACAACCGGACGCCGGTGAACACCATCGTCATGTCGTGCTCGTCGGCCGCGGCGATCACCTCTGCATCGCGCACGGACCCGCCCGGCTGCACGATGGCGCGCACGCCGGCCTCCGCCGCCTGATCGACCCCATCGCGGAAGGGGAAGAACGCATCGGACCCCAATGCCGCCGCGATCGTCTGATGGCCCGCCAACGTCGCCTTGTGCACCGCGAGGAACGCTGCGTCCACGCGCGACATCTGACCTGCGCCGATGCCGATGGTCGCGCCGTCGCGCGCAAGCACGATGGCATTCGACTTCACGCTCGCCACGGCCCGCCACGCAAAGAGCAGGTCGGTGAGTTCGCTCGACGACGGCGAGCGTTGCGTCACCACACTCCAGCTGCGGTCGTCGATCACGGCGGGCGGACGCTGCTGCACGAGGAGACCGCCGCGCACGCGCTTGTAGTCGAGCGCAGACGGCGCCCACTTCGCCCGACCCTCGAGCACACGAAGGTTCTTCTTCCGCCCGAGAATCTCCAGCGCGCCGCTGGTGAACCCAGGCGCCACCACGCACTCGACGAACAGGCTCGACACCGCCTCAGCGGTCGCGTCGTCCACGGGCGTGCTGAACGAGATCACCGAACCGAAGGCCGAGAGCGGATCGCAGGCGAGCGCCTTGTGGTACGCTTCGAGCGGCGTGGCGCCGGTGGCGAGGCCGCATGGTGTGGTGTGCTTCACGATGGCGCAGCACACGTCGTCACCGAACGAATCGGTGGCGAGCAAAGCCCCCTCGAGATCGAGGAGATTGTTGAACGACAGTTCCTTGCCGCCCTTCTGCACGAGGCCCGCGAGCCCGGTTCCCTTGCGCTCGACGTAGAATGCCGCGGCCTGGCCGGGATTCTCGCCGTACCGCAGCGTCTGCGCCTTCTCGAGGGGCAGGCAGATGCGATCGGGAAAGGCATCCTTGCGCTCGTTGGAAAACCAGGCGGCGATTGCTGCGTCGTACGCCGCCGTGTACTCGAATACTTTCGCCGCCAGCGACCGGCGAAACTCGACGTCGTCATTGGGCGTGGTCACCTGCGCGAGTACCGCCGCGTAGTCCGCCGGATCGACCACCGTGGTCACCGCCGCGAAATTCTTCGCTGCGGAGCGCAGCATGCTTGGCCCGCCGATATCGATCTGCTCGATCACTTCCTCGGGCGTCACATCCGTGCGCGCGGCGGTCTGCGAGAATGGATACAGGTTCACCGCCACCAGGTCGATCGGTGCGATGCCATGCTCGGCGATCGCCGCCATGTGCTCGGGGAGGTCGCGCCGCGCGAGCAGGCCGCCGTGCACAGCGGGGTGCAGCGTCTTCACGCGGCCGTCGAGCATCTCCGGAAACTTCGTGACGTCGCTGACGTCCTGCACCGCAATGCCCGCCTCGCGCAGCGCGCGCGCGGTGCCGCCGGTGGACAACAGTTCCCAATCCAATGCGCGGAGTCCTCGCGCGAAGTCGAGCAGGCCGGTTTTGTCGGAGACGGACAGGAGTGCGCGTGGCATCAGGAAGTCTGGATTCGGGATTCAATCGTGTCGGCGCGCGCGGCATCCAGCTGGCGACCCAGCGTTGCGTTGTCGAGTTCGGGGTCGAACACCGGCAGCGCCGCGTCGTTTCGAAGGAAGGGTCGCTCGAGCGTGCCGTCGTCGCGCAACGGAAGCTCTCCTGCCGCGACGGCCTGCACCACGCGCGGCAGCAGCAGGTGCTCCGCGCGCAGCACCCGCTCGGCGAGAGTGTGCTCGTCGTCGCCAGGGCGAACAGGAACGGGCCACTGGGCGATGACCGCGCCGTGATCGTACTGCTCGTCCACGAAGTGCACGGTGGGGCCGCTCATGCGCACACCCGATTCGAGCACCGCGCGATGCGCGCGCTTGCCATACATCCCCGGGCCACCGAACTGCGGGAGCGGAGCAGGGTGGATGTTGATCATCCGGCCCGCATACAATCGCGTGATGTCGGCGGAGACGAGCTGGAGGAAGCCGGCGAGCACGATGATGTCGATCGAGTGACGCTCGAGAATCGCGTCGAGCTCGTCGCCGAGTGCGGTGAAGCTCGAGATGATCGTGACGGCGCGGATGCCTGCGGCGCGCGCGCGTCGTATCGCGCCGGCATCCGGCCGGTCGGACGCGACGAGTACGATGTCGCCAGCGCGCGCCTCCCCGAGCTGCGTGAAATAGTCGAGCAGCGCCTGGAGGTTGGAGCCGCCGCCGCTCGCGAGCACCGCGATGCGGGCGCGACTCACGCCGCGTCGCCGAGCAGGAGTGCCACCGCGTCGCGCAGGCTCGACACCACGGGCTGCTTGGCCGAGTGGGCGTGGGCGAGATCGTCGTCGTTCGTGTTGGTGGAGCGAACGAGCACGCCTCGACCACCAAGCGTGATGGCAGGCATGATGTCGCGCGCCTTGTCACCGACGAAAAAGCAGCGCGAGAGGTCGAGGTCGTGGACGATGGCCGCGCGCTCGTAAAGGCCCGTGGCCGGCTTGCGGCAGGGACACGGCCCGGTCACGTCGGGATGATGCGGGCAGGTGAAGGTGTCGGCGAGCACCGCACCTTCAACGGCGAGAAGCTCGTCCAGTCGGTGGCGCACGGCGCGGTATTGCGCGAGCGAAATGAGTCCGCGCGCGATGCCGGACTGATTGGTGATGACGATGGACGGAAGGCCCGCCGCGGCGAGCGCGCGAATCGCCTCGGCCGCACCGGGCAGCAGCGTGACGCGATCCGGATCGCGTGTGTAGGCGTGATCCGGAATGATGGTCCCGTCGCGATCGAGCAGGGCGGCCCGCCTGCTGCGTGGCTCAGTCACGTGCGGCCACCACGGCAGCGACGAGCGAATCCACGGTGCCGTCGCTCACGGCGCGGAAGTCGAGCAGCATGTGTCCCTCGTTGACACGGCCGACCACGGCGGGATCTCCGGCGCGCAGCGCTGTGCCCCAGCGCTCCGCATCGCCATCGAGCGCGAGGGCGACGCTCGGTAGCTGCACCAATGGATACGCGCCGCCGCCCACGCTGGACGACGTGTCGACGTACGCGGTGGTGACACCCGCACCGGCGAGCAGCGCATGCGCGCGCTCGGCGCGCTCGCGCACCGCACGGAGCGGTGCGCCAAGCAGTGCCAACGTGGGGATTTCACGACGCGCGGCCGACGGCTCGCGGTAGAGCGCAAGCGTGGCCTCGAGCGCCGCAAGTGTGAGCTTGTCCACACGATACGAGCGCGCGAGCGGATTCTCGCGCATGGCGCGCAGCCAGCGCGAGGCGCCGAGGATGATGCCCGCCTGTGGGCCGCCGAGCAGCTTGTCGCCGCTCATGACGACGATGGATGCGCCGGCGTCGAGCGCCATGCGCGCGGTTGGCTCGCCCGTCAGTCCGAACTCGTCGAGCGGAATGAGCAGCCCGCTGCCGAGATCGTGGATGATCGGCACGCCGTGCTCGCGGGCAATCGGTGCGATGTCACCGACGGCGACGTCGGCAACGAAGCCCTGCTGCGTGAAGTTGCTGCGGTGCACCTTGAGGATCGCGCCGGTGTCGGCGCCGATCGCGCGACTGTAGTCGGCGACGTGCGTGCGGTTGGTCGCGCCCACTTCGCGCATCCGGGCGCCGCTCTTCTCCATGATGTCGTGAATGCGGAAGCTGCCGCCGATCTCGACCAACTCCCCGCGCGACAACACTGCCTCCTTGCCGTCAGCGACCGTGTTCAATGCCAACACCAGCGCGGCCGCACAGTTGTTGACCACCAGCGCGTCCTCTGCGCCGGTGAGCTCGCGCAGCAGTGCGGCGCAGTGCGTGTACCGCGAGCCGCGCGCGCCAGCGTCGAGGTCGTACTCGAGATTGCTGTAGCTGCCGGCGACGCGCGCGATGGCCACCCGCGCGACCGCCGGCAGCGGCGCGCGGCCGAGGTTGGTGTGGAGGACGACGCCGGTCGCGTTGATGATGGGCCGGAGCGACGGTCGCTGTACATGCTCGACTCGTTCGGCGATCGCCTGTGCCCACTGTACGTCGCTGGCGGGAATGGCCGACGCATCGTCGCGCGCGCGGTTCACGACATCGCGCGTCGCGGCGACCACCACGCTGCGCGGCGCCGACATCAACAACGCGCGCACCCCCGCGCTCTCCAGCAGCGCGTTCACGCTTGGCAGGGTGCGACGCGGGTCCGTCATGGGCGGGCCGGCGGCGTGACGGGCCGGCCGGCGGGCGGCGTGGCCGGCGGCTTGGGGACGGAATCCTTCGTCGCGGCCGGCGGTGGAGGCTTGGGCGTGGTGAAGCGTCGCTCGCTCGCGCGCGTATGGCCGGTGAGCGACACAAGTCCGGAGGGGCTCGACAGCCGGTAGTCGCTGTTGGGGGTCAGTGGCTTGCCCAGCTTGATGGTCACCGTCGTGAACGGCGTGGGGCGCGACGGCTTGGGCGGCGGTGGTGGAGCAGGGCGTCCGCCACGCGCGGCGCGCGCCGCCGCCGTATCCACTCGCACGATGGGCGCGATGGGC
>JBBQDT010000037.1:0-30892 GCA_038319955.1 Gemmatimonadales bacterium
GGCGATGCTGCCCGCACCGAACGCGATCACTTCATAGCGCAGGATGAGCGACCGCTCCTCGTCGTTGAGCTTGTCGCGCAGCAGGAGCGTGAAGTAGAGCAGCAGGCGGCTGGTGAGGAAGTACGTGAACACCAGCAGGGCCAGCGCGGGCAAGGTCTCCGTGTTGAGCTTCGTCAACTCGGCGCCCGTGGACACCGCGGCCCACGAGAAGATGCCGTACGCGGCGATCAGCGCGATGACCTCGCGGCCCGCATTGATCCAGGCGACCTCCATGCCCTTCCTCAGCGCGACCGCATCCCCGACGAACACGCCGGCCCAGAGCGCGAGTGCACTCGCTGGGGCGCCGGCCACCAGGGCGCCCGCCACCGCAGGCATCGACAGCAGGTTCAGCGCACCGTACTTCGTGAGCGGAATCTGCTGCACCCGCATGAGCAGCACGGCGATGAACAACACGGCGATCGCCACCGGCTGCTCGCGCCAGCGCGCGTCGACCAGCAGCGACGCGACGAGCAGCACGACACCGAGTGCACCGACGACGCGAGCGTACGCCGTGAGGAACGCTCGCATCTCAGTCCTGGTCGATGCCGCGGCGCAGCGAGGTCGCGAGCGCAACGGCTGCGTCCACGCTCTCGTCCGCGGCGCGTACGATCGCGCTACCGACGACGACTCCGTCGGCCAGCGCGGCAGCGGCGCGCGCATGCGCTGGTGTGGCGATCCCGAACCCGATACACAGCGGCAGCGTTGTTGCCGCCCGCAGCCGCGCCGCGGACGCCGGCAGCTCGTCGGACAGCGTGGCCTGCTCGCCGGTGACACCGAGGCGGCTGATCAGGTACACGAACCCCGATCCGGTGCGGGCGATCTCGCTCATCCGCGCCGATGGCGTCGTCGGCGCCACCAGTCGGATGAAGCTGAGCGGCCCGTTGCCGAGCCAGGCTTCGCGCTCGGGATCGGCGCCGAGCGGAAGGTCGGTGACGAGCACGCCGTGTGCGCCCGCGTCGGCGGCGCGCTGCAACGCGTCGCTGCCGCCGCGGATGAGCGGGTTCAGGTAGCTGAACAACACCACCGGGATGGACAGCTTCGCGCGGCTGATGATGTCGAGCACCTGGTCGAAGCGCACGCCTTGATCGAGCGCTTTCTGGGAACTCGACTGAATGACGGCGCCATCGGCCAGCGGATCGGAAAACGGAACGCCGACCTCGAGGATGTCCGCGCCCGCGGACGCGAGACCCTGCATGAGCGCGACGCTTCGCACCGGGTCCGGGTGGCCGGCGGTGACGTACGGAACGAACGCTTTCCGTGACGCCGTGCGCAGGTCGGCAAAGCGCCGAGCGATCGCGTCAGATGAAATAGTCGCCAACCCTGATGCCATACCGCTCGGGATTTTCCGTCTTGATGATGGTGCGGAGGAACACGCCATCTGCGCTCTGCCCAGCCAGGTCGGTGAGCGTGCCGGGCTGCATGAGATTTCCCTGCTCGTCGCTGATGATGCGCACGATGGGCCGCGACAGCATCTCGGCGATTGGATTCGCCGCGTGCACGATGCCGAGCTCGAAGGTATCCAGGATCACCAGCGTGCCCACCGGATAGATGCCGGTGAGGTTGATGAACGCCTTCACGACGACGGGATCCATGCCGCGACGCGCGTTGTCGCGCATCTCCATCATCACCTGCGCCGGCGTGAGCGGCACGGTCTGGTACGAGCGGCGCGACGTGGCCGCATCGAACCCATCGGCCACCGCGACGATCTTGCTGAACATGCTCAGCGAACGCTCGCGAATGGGGCGCGGATAGCCGGTGAGGTCGATCTTCATATGGTGCTCGTGCGCCACGATCATCGCGCGATACGGCAGCTCCTGCTGGCCACGCAGCTGGAACAGCGTGAGCGCGCCGAGCCACGGATGCGCGGCGATGAGGCGCCATTCGTCGTCGGAGAGGCCGCCGGTCTTGTTGAGCACTTCCGCCGGCACGCGCGACTTGCCGATGTCGTGAAACAGCGCGGCCATCCCGAGGTCGTACAGCTGGATCTTGCCGAAGCCGAGTCGCTTGCCGAGCGCCACGGAGAAGATGCAGACATTGACGCTGTGCGTGAATGTGTACTCGTCGTAGTCGCGGATCGTCGTCAGCCCGATGAGTGACGTCTCCTCGTTGAGGATCTGATCCACGATACCCTGCACCACGCGCTTGATCTTCTTGATGTTCGGACTGCGGCCGAGCCGCACCGACGTCATCAGATCCTTCGTGACGGCCACCGACTGCGCATAGGTCTTCTTCGCCACCTCCTTCGACTTCTCACGGTCCTGCTCGTTCTCCATCTGCGCCATCGGCTCGCCAAGCTCGAACACCGTGAGCCCCTGCTGCTGCAGCTTGCCCACGAGCTCGGCGAAGCGATCTCCCGGCTCGAGCGTCGACGGCTGGTTCAGGAAGGCGAGAAAGCGATGCCACTCCTTGAGCGCCGGCACCGTGTGCAGGTGCAGTGATCCGATGCCCGCCGCACGGAACACGGACAACAGGTGGCTGAAGCTGGCGTAGTTGTCGAGGTCGAGCCGCAGGCGCACGCCATTGATGAACACGAATTCGCCCGAGACGCGCATCTCGAGTTCGCGCTCGTGGTCGAGCATCTCGTTCGTGAGCGTCGCCAGCTCTTCGGCCGCGTTCTGGACGGCCGCGTTCTCCAGCGGATAGAGGCGAATCGCACGCAGCGCCGCGTAGAAGGCGAGGATCAGCCCCTTGCCGGCGCGGCGGATGTAGGCGTCGCCGCCCGCCTCCACCGAGGTGGCGCCGATCGGCGTGTGTCGCCCGGTGGCCGCCGTGGACGCGTATGATCCCGAATTGCGCGAAGTGGTCATGTGGACGCGCCCCTGAGCGCGCGGCTCACCGCGTTGCGCACGACGACATCCTTCTCGCCCGCCGCCTTCTGCAGTGCGGCTTGTGCGCTCGCCGTCTTGATGCGTCCCAGCGCCACCGCGGCGCACGCACGGAACTCCGGCTCCTCGCGGCGGCCGAACATCGACTTGCCATTCAGCGTGCTGTCCAGCCACGCGACGCCGCTCTCGCCGCACAGCGACCCATAGGCCTCGAACACCGCCATCTTTTCGGTGCGGTCTGCCTCGCGCACCGCCTTTCCCTTGATGATGCCGTCGAGCTTCGCGAGCGCTGGACGATGCGCGCGCGCCTGGATGACGCGAAGCGCGGCGACACGAACGTCGCGGTCCGCATCTTCGACCGCACGCTCGAGCGCCTGCAGCGCACCCGGTGAACCGATCTCGCTGAGCGCCTGCACCGCGGCCAGGTGCAGTTCCGGGTATCCCTCCGCGAGCACCTTGGCGATCGGTGCCACCGCTGCCGGCGTTTGCAGCGCGCCGGCACGCTTGATCGCCTCGAGCGCCACATGCGGCGTGGCCGACGCGATCAGCTTCACGAGCTCCCCCGTGTTCTGCGCCGCCAGTCGAGACGCCGCCTGCTCGAGCATCGGCCGTAGGCGAGTGTTCTGCAACTTGCCCAGCCAGTCGAGCACCGTGCCCAGCGCCGTCCCCTTCAACTGCTCGAAGAGCTCGAGCACATCGGAGGACGAGGGCAGGTCGTGCGACTCGTCGAGCGACTGCAGCAGTTGGGTGAGCGGCTCGGGGGCGCTCAGACGCGAGGGCAGCAGCGACAGCTGGTCGCGCTGGGCGGGCAACAGCTCACCGGCGCGCTGCACGGCGATCAGCGACTCGCGCACCAGGTACGCGACATTGTGAAACTGGCCCGCCGACAGCATGTGCAGCATGAGGTTGTCGAGCACCTCGGCCACTTCGTCGCGGATGGCGGGTTCTGTCTGCTGCTCGAAGATGTCGAGCAGCACACCGATGACGTTCTGGCGAAGGTCCGTCTGGTACTCGCGCTGCACCTCCGACTGGAGGTACTCGATCTCCTTCTCGTCGAGGAAGTACAGCGTGCCGTCGAAGTCGGACATGTTGACGACGCCGGTGCGCGCGGGCGACGATTCCTCTTCCTCCACGGACTCGCGCGGATCTTCGTGCGATGCCGCCAGCGCCTCGCCGCCGTCGGCCAGTGGCACCGACGGCTCCACCGACAGGTCGACGTAGCGATAGCGCAGGTAGACGAAGTCCCCCTGCCAGAGCATCGTCAGGAGATCGTCCTCGTCCGGGCTCGCCTTGCGCACGCGTTGGAGAATGCTGAGAAGCTTGTCCAGCTCCTCGGTCTCGAAGCCGCGCAACATGCGAATCTCGCGGACGCCATCCTTGTAGAAGATCCAGGGAAGGCTGTCGCTCCCTTTCGTGCGCTCCTCGAGGACGGCTTCGCCTTCCCACTTCACCTCATTCTCGGTAAACGCGAGCGCCAGCTCGTCGACCTCCGTCCAGATCGGCTTGAAGCCCGCGCGCAAGGCATCGTGCGCGGACTTGTAGACGGGGTTGTTCGGGAGATAGAGCTGGTGTGCCCGTGCCGCTTTGCCGAACAACTTCAGGAGCTCCTCGACGCGCTCTCGCTCGAACGGCGCCGGAATGCGCTCCATCTCTTTCGTGGTGAGGTGGGGCGTCGGATTCGTCACGCGTCCAAGATACCCATTTCCATCACCTGCGCCACATCCTTGTCGCCACGTCCGCTCACACACAGCAGCACGACGTCGTCCGCGTTCCAGCGACTTCGCTCACGTGTGATCCAGCTCACGGCATGCGCCGATTCCAGCGCGGGAATGATCCCCTCAAGCTTGCTCAGCGACTGGAACCCCTCCAACGCCTCGTCGTCTCGCACTGAGACGTAAAGCGCGCGGCCGCTGTCCTTGAGGTACGAGTGTTCCGGTCCGACGCCCGGGTAATCGAGGCCCGCCGAGATGGAATGCGCAGGGTGGATCTGCCCCGCGTCGTCCTGGAGCAGATAGCTCAGCGCCCCGTGCAGCACCCCAGGCGTCCCACGCGTTAGTGACGCGGAGTGCCGGTCACTTTCCAAACCCTCCCCCGCCGCCTCGACCCCGATCAGCTCGACCTCGGCATCCGGCACGAACGGATAGAAGATGCCCATCGCATTCGACCCGCCGCCCACGCACGCCACCACGCTGCTCGGAAGGCGCCCCGTGCGCTCCAGCACCTGTGCGCGCGCTTCGACGCCGATGATCGCCTGAAAGTCGCGCACCATCCGCGGATACGGTGCAGGACCCACCACCGATCCGATGATGTAATGCGTGCCGTTGACATTCGTGACCCAGTCGCGAATCGCTTCGCTCGTGGCGTCCTTGAGCGTGCGCGTGCCGCTCGTTACAGGAATCACCGTGGCGCCCATGAGCCGCATGCGAAAGACGTTCAGCGACTGCCGGCGCATGTCCTCCTCGCCCATGTACACGACGCACTCCAACCCGAACCGCGCGCACACCGTCGCCGTCGCCACGCCGTGCTGGCCAGCGCCCGTCTCCGCGATGATGCGCTGCTTCCCCATGCGGCGCGCGAGCAGGACCTGCCCCACCGTGTTGTTGATCTTGTGGGCGCCGGTGTGGTTCAGGTCCTCACGCTTGAGCAGCACGCGTGCGCCGACGAGGTCGGACAGGCGCGGCGCCTCGCTCAGGGGAGACGGACGCCCGACGTATGTCGACAACATCTCCGACAGGTCGTCACGGAACGACGCATCCTGTTGCGCCGTGGCGTACGCGTCCTCCAGCTCCTCCAGCGCGGGCATGAGCGTCTCTGGCACATACTTGCCGCCGAAAGCCCCGAATCGATCCGATGGATGCACCGACACGCTCATCCTGTAGCTTCCTCTGGGTTCGCGCGCGCCGCGGCGATGAAGGCGCGGACGAGCTTCTGATCCTTGATGCCCGGTGACGATTCCACACCGGATGACACATCCACCACCATCGGCGAAACGTAGTCGATTGCCTCGGCCACGTTGTCCGGTGTGAGCCCGCCCGCCAGGACGATCCGATAGCCCGCTGTCAGCGAGTCGAGGGATTCCCCGAGCTCGAGCCAGGGGATCGTTCGACCGGTTCCTCCCAGCTGACCCGGCGCCATGGCGTCGATGAGTAAGGCGTCCGCGGTGTTCGCGAGTTCCTCCACGTCCTCGGCGAGGACGCCGGTGGTCGTCCGGACCACCGCCCAGATCTCGAGCCCCGTTGCCGCGCGCACGTCGAGGACGCGCTGCGCATCGCTCGCGCCGTGGAGCTGCAGTACGTCGAGCCCCACCAGTGATGCGATCGCCGCGATCTGCGCCGGCGTCTGGTCGGCAAAGACGCCGACCTTCCGCGCTCGCCGGCCCGCGAGCGTCGCACGCGCCTCCTCGGGCGAGCGCTCGCGAGGGCCACCGGCGAAGATCACGCCGAGGTGGGAGGCACCGGCCGCGTCGGCGAACTCGGCGTCGACCGAGCGGGTGAGTCCACAGATCTTGACGTCAGCCGGCACGCGACACCCTCGGTACGCCGGCCAGTGCGCGCGTTGCCGCGGCGGGATCGGCAGCAGATGAAAGACTCGAACCCACGAGCACCGCGTCCGCGCCCACGGCGGCATACCGCTCCACATCGGCGCGCGTGCGCACACCACTCTCCGCAATCGCGATCACCGACGCCGGTATCAGCGGAATGAGACGAATGGACGTGTCCGCGTCGATGGCCAGCGTCTCCAGGTCGCGGTTGTTCACGCCCACCATCGTTGCGCCGCTCGCAAGCGCGCGCTCGAGCTCTGCCTCGTCGCGGACCTCGACCAACAGCTCCAACCCGAGGTCCGCACCTACACGCATCATCTCGACGAGGCGCTGCGGCGAGAGAGCGCGCGCGATCAGCAGGGCCGCCGATGCGCCGAGCGCGCGGGCTTCGATCAGCTGGATCGGGGCCACATGGAAGTCCTTCTTGAGCGCCGGCAGCGCGACGTGACGCCGCACCTCGAGGAGGTCGTCCGTGGATCCGCCAAAGTGCACAGGCTCCGTGAGGATGCTCACGCCGGACGCGCCACCACGCGCGTAGGCCTGCGCCTGCTCGACAGCGTCGAGCCCCTCGGCGATGGCCCCCTTGGAGGGCGAGCGCCGCTTGACCTCAGCGAGGAGCGCGACCGTCGGTTGCGCGAGTGCGGCGCGCAGTGACGGGCCCCGGGGAGTGACCGAGCAGAGACGATCGAGCTCGTGGAATCGTCCTTCCAGGACAGACGCGCGCAGCGCCGCCTCGTCCGAGATCTTGCCGAGGGTGCCCGCCGGGGGCTTCCACTGAGAAAATGCTTGCACTTCGGGACTTATTCGGATAAGCTATTCGGGGGTTGTTCGGGCGACACGAGGTCGGCCGATGCCTGAGCGGTCCAACAGAGACAATTTTCCCGTAGGAGCCGCCATGCCGCTGACGAAGCGCCAACGCGAGATTCTAAACTATCTGTCGATCTACTCGGAGCAAAACGGCTACGCGCCGAGCTTCGAGGAGATTGCTGAGAATTTCAGCTACAGCTCGCTGGCCACCGTGCACGAGCACCTGAGCAATCTGGAGCGCAAGGGGTTCATCAAGCGCTCCTACAATGAAAGCAGGGCCATCGAGATCCTGCCGAACGAGGCGATGCCCCGTGCCATCGAGTTGCCGCTGCTCGGTGCCGTCGCTGCCGGTGTCCCGATCGAGGCCATCGCGCACCAGGAGTCCATCGCGGTGCCCGACTCGTTCGTGCAGCGTGGCGGCAACCACTACGTGTTGCGCGTCCGTGGAAACTCGATGATCGAGGAGCAGATCCGCGACGGCGACTTCGTCGTGGTGAACGAGCGGCAGCGTGCCGACAACGGCGAGATGGTCATCGCCATGCTGCATGGCAACTCGGCCACGGTGAAGAAGTTTTATCGCGAGAAGGACGGCCGGATTCGACTCCAGCCCGCGAACGAAACGATGCCGCCGATGTACGTCCACGAGAACGACATCACCATTCAAGGCATCGTCGTCGGAGTGATGCGGCGGTACTGAACCGCGACAGGCTTGCACTGATCATACGGAGGAAAGGATGTCACTGCCGCCGCGTGCAGCCCATCGGGCAATCCGCTGCTCTGCAGTTACATCCTGCCGTTTTGTTCTATCGGTCACATCCGTGTGCGCAGTGTCCTTGAAGCGCCGCCTCCTACCCACCGAACGCCGACCGCAAACGGCCAAGCGCCGCAATCCCCGATCCGTTGCGGAGATGCGCCGCCGCAACCTCCACGGCCTCGCCATACCGCGCAGGTCCGTGCGGCGCGATGTAGAGCGCTGCCGCTGCGTTCAACAGCACGGCGGCAACTGCAGTAGGCGCCCCGGAGCCGTCTAGCGCCGCAACAACTGCGGCCGCGTTCTGGATTGGCGGACCCCCCGAGAGCTCGGATGCATCACCCGGCCCGAAGCCGAAATCAGCGGGATCGATCGTCCACTCCCGCGTCGTGCCGTCGCGGATCTCCACAACGCGCGTGACACCGAGCGGCGAGATCTCGTCCATGCCTGGCTCGCCATGCACCACGAGCGCGTGAAGCGTCCCCAGCGCGCGTAGTGCGCCCGCAATGAGCGACACCCGCGTCGCGTCGGCGACGCCCACCACCTGACGTCCGGCGCACGCCGGGTTGGCCAGCGGGCCGACGATGTTCATCACGGTGGGGATGCCGAGGTCACTTCGCACCGGGCCGACGTGCCGCATGGCCGGGTGCATGAGCGGCGCGAACATGAACACAATGCCCGCATCGCGCAGCGCATTCTCCATCGTGGCAACGCTCACGTCGATCGGGACGCCGAGCGCCTCGAGAACGTCCGCGCTGCCGCATTGGGACGTGAAGGAGCGATTGCCGTGCTTGGCGACGCGCACTCCCATGCCGGCGGCAAGGAGTGCCGCCGCCGTGGAGATATTGAACGTGCCAATGGCGCCGCCGCCGGTACCGCAGGTATCGACGAGGTCACCGGCGTTATCCGCGCGGAGACGCACCATCGCGCCCCGCAAGGCGTCCGCCGCACCGGCGACTTCCTCGGGCGTCTCTCCCTTCACCCGCAATCCGACGAGGAGGGCCGCGATCTGTGCCGGCGTCGCCTCGCCCTGCATCACCACATGAAAGGCTGCACGTGATTCCGCCTCGGTGAGCGAACTGCCCATCGCGAGCTGCCGAATGGCATGCTTGATCGGGGGCGCCGCGCTAGCCGACACTGAGCGTCTCGAGCATGCGGTCCGCCAGGCGTGCCTGCGTCGCGACGAGCGAGATCACGAGGCCGAGGAGTCGCACGCGCTCGATGTCTTCGTCCACGAAGATTCCATGCATCGCGCGGTTGGCAAGATTCACCACGCCCACCAACGCGCCGTGATAGACGAGCGGAAAGCTGATGAACGAGCCTGTCGTGAACAGCTCGTCGCGAATGAGTGGATGGCTCTTCGCCTCCGTCACGTCCTGCACGAGCAGCGGCTCACGCGTCGCCGCCACCTTCCCCGCCACACCATGCCCGACCTGCACGCGATAGCCGGCCGGCACGTTGGTGGGAATGCCGCGTGCGGCGGCCAGGTACAGCGCATTCTCATCGGGAATGTGCAGGAGCAGCGAGCAGCGCTGTGCGCCCATGTCATCGCCCACGAGTGTGAGCAGACCATTCACCATGCCGCGCGGATCGTCCGTCTCGGCGTCGAGCGACAGTACCCGATCGATGAGGTATATGGTTCTGGTCTTCTGTCGGAGCGCCTCACTGCGCCGGTGCAGCTCGATGTGCGCCATCTCGAGCTGTTCCACGGCAGCCCCCACCGTCGCTTCCACGGCGTCGGCACGACGCGTTGCGCGCCGGGCGTCTTCCATCGCCTTCGCGGCTTCCCGCTCCAGGGTGACGAGGCGCTCCGGATCGGCGCCGTGCTGCACGCCGGTGGTCGCGAGGAGTTGCTCCTCCAGCACGCCGAGCTTCCGTTCGTACTCCGAGTGGACGCGTTGCGTCACGTCCTCCAGCGTTCGAACGGCCTCGCCGCGCGCTTCCTGCTCGGCGAAGCGTGCATAGCCCAGGTCGAACAGCGCTGCGGCGGGGGCGAGCCGCTCCGACGACCGTGTGCCGAAGAACTTTCGCGTCTCGTACAGCACGAGGATCGCCGCGAGCTGCTGCTCGAAGCGAATGCCGCGCAACGAGAGCCATCCGACATCCGGCAGCTTCGCCAGGGCGAAAAGCTGCGCGAACTCGTCCGAGTGGTCGCCGAACTCGACGAAGCCGCCACCGGCCGCGACGCCGATGCGTTCGCGCGTCGGCAGGTGATCGAACGTGGTCTCCAGCCGCTGGCGCGTGACGACGTCGACGTTGGGCATGAGCCGGTCCACCAGCATGCTGCGTCGTGCATCGAAGCGCACGAGGGCAAGCTGTGCGAACCGGTCCACTTCGGCGAGCGATTCCGCCAACGCCAGCAGCGACGCCTCGAGATCCGGCGCGACGCTGAGCGCGTGGGCAAGCGTGGCGAGTGTGCGAGGAGGCATTCCGGCGGGCAGAGGAGCGCCGCTCGCAAGACTGCGGCGGCGGGGAAAATATAGGCCGCGACCCCGCGGCCAAGTCAATCGCGTCTCGATATGACTCGGTAAGATACGCGGCGTCACCTGACAGCAGGAGAGAAGATGCGAATTGCTTGACTCTCCGTCTCGTGCGGGTAGTTTTTAACCTCGATGCCGACTCGCACGCCGCAGCTCGTATTGCACTACGATGGCGCGGGTTTCAGCGGATGGCAGCGGCAGCCCGATCGGCGCACCGTGCAGGGCGTTCTCGAAGACACGCTGGCTCGGTTGTGCGCCGGCCCGGTGCCGGCACTTGGATCAGGACGCACCGATGCGGGAGTCCACGCGCGTGGCCAGGCGGTCGGCGTGCGCGTGCCGGAGAGGTGGACCCCCGGTCCGCTGCGCCGGGCACTGAACGCCGTGTTGCCCCACGACATGTGGGTTGCCGAGGCGCACGCCATGCGTGATGACTTTCACGCGCGATACAGCGCCACGTCGCGCCGGTACAGTTATTACGTCGGTACGGACGAAGGGGCAGCGTCGCCTTTTCGACGCAAGCTGGAGTGGGCGTATGCCAGGCCCGTCGAGCGGCCGTTGCTCGACGACGCCGCGGCGAAGCTCGCGGGCGAGCATTGCTTCAGGGCGTTCGCCGTTCGCGGAACGGCTCCGGCCGACGATGACCATCGCAGCCACATCCTGCATGCGGCGTGGCGCGACCGGCACGGCGGACTGGTGTTCGAGATCGAGGCGAATCGCTTTCTGCATCACATGGTGCGTTTTCTCGTGGGAACGATGATGGACGTGGCCAGCGGCCGCCGGTCGCTGGCGGACGTCGACGTGCTCCTCGCGTCCACCACGAACGACGACGTATCGGTGCCGGCGCCCGCGCACGCACTCTTTCTCGATGTCGTGCGGTACCCTGCCCAACTCTATTCCGTATCCGAACCATGAAGCTGTTCTTCGTCACCGCGAACGCCGACGATGTGGCGTGGGGCGCCGCCCACGGCATGCTCGACGGCGTGCTCACCTCGCCCGGCCTGCTCGCCGACCAAACGGAAAACGACGCGCGGGCCCACCTGCTCGAGCTGTGCCGGCTGGTGCACGGTCCCATTTTCGCCTCAGTGCAGGCGATCGACGCCGCGAGCGCATATCGCGACGGCAAGGAGCTGGCGAAACTCTCCGATCAGATCGTCGTCCAGCTGCCGCTCATCGAGGACACGCTCGGCGCCATGCGCCGCCTGCACGCCGACGGCATTCGCGTCGCCGGCACGCACATCTTCAACACCGCACAAGCGCTCATCGCGGTGCGAGCCGGTGCCTCGACCGTGGTGACGGCGATCGACGGGCTCGATGCGGCCGGCCATGACGGCGTCGCCATTGTGCGCGACATCCGCGCCGCGTTCGACCGCTCCAACGCGGAGTGTGACGTCATTGCGCTGAACCCCGCGTCACCCGCGCAATACGCGGCATGCGCCATTGCCGGCGCGGATGCCGCAGCCGTCACCAGCGACCTCTGTCGCGCCCTGCTCACGCACCCGCTCACCGATCGCGGCATCGACCAGTTTCTGGGCGACGTCGCCCGTCTTCGTCGCGCATGGCCAGGATTCTGATGCGTTGTTGCGCAGCTGTCGTCTCCCTGCTCGCCGCTGTCGCCTGTAGCGGTGGCTCCCCTTCCGCGTCGGCGGCGCAAGCGACGCGATCCGGTGACGTGGGCCGGCCGGTGTCGGTTGCCGCATCCCGTCGCACCGCCCTCACCGATGCCGTCGCCAAGGTGTCCCCCGCCGTCGTCACGGTGCAGACCGCGGCCGTGCAGCGTGTCGCCTCGGATCCCTTCGAGTCCTTCTTCGGCGGACGCCCCAGCACGCGCTCCTCGGCAGGCCTCGGTACCGGCTTCATCATCCGTGCAGACGGGTTGATCGTCACGAACGCGCATGTCGTCGCGGGCGCGACGTCCATCTCCGTGATGCTCCGCGACGGCACCACCTATCCCGCAACGCAGGTGGGCACCGACGAGACGAACGACCTCGCCGTCCTTCGTGTGAAGGCGACCAACCTGCCCGTGGCCCCACTCGGCGACTCGGACAACCTGCTGGTCGGGGAGTGGGCCATCGCCATCGGCAACCCGTACGGCTTCATGCTCGGCAACTCCGAGCCCAGCGTCACCGCGGGCGTCATCAGCGGCGTCGGGCGCAATCTCGTCGCACGCGGTGAAGGCACGTCGGCCTATTTCGACATGATCCAGACCGACGCGTCGATCAATCCGGGCAATTCGGGCGGACCGCTCGTGAGTGCGGACGGCGAAGTGATCGGCGTCAACTCGTCGATCTACTCGACCAGTGGTGGTTCCATCGGGCTCGGCTTCGCCATTCCGATCAACCGCGCTCGACGGGTCGCGGACGATCTGGTGGAGCACGGTCGCGTTCGCCGTCCATGGATCGGCGTCCGGCTCGACCAGCCAGGCTCAGACAACCCGCGGGACTACATCGCTCTCGGCGCCCGGGTGGCTGCCGTGACGCCGGGCTCACCGGCCCAGCGCGCCGGCATTCGCGTCGGCGACCAGCTGGTTCGCGCGAAGAGCCGCGCCATCCGCAACCGGTTCGACTGGGATGCGACGCTCCTCGACCTGCGCGTGGGCGAGCAGGTCCCGCTCGTGGTGAGGCGTGGGGGCAGCGAGATGCCGATGTCGGTGACCATCGCCGACCTGCCCGAGGTGAGCGCGCCAAAGGTGCAGGTGCTCAAGGAACTGGAGCTCGTCACGCTCACGACGGCCATTCGCGCGGAACGCGGCATTCGGTCGGAGAAAGGCGCCTTGGTGTACCGCGCGAGTGACCGGATTACGCAGGAACTGTTCATCCAGCCCGGCGACCTGATCGTCGCGGTCAATCGGACCGAGATCGGCTCGGCGGAGGACGCATCGCGTGCGCTCGACTATTATGCGGGACGGGGTCCGATCCGCCTCATCTGCGAGCGCGATGGCCAGCTGTTCTCCACCGATTTCGTGATTCGATGACGGCGCACGACCGCTACTCGTCTCCGCTCGCCGAGCGTTACGCCTCCAGGGCCATGCTGGAGCTGTGGTCGCCCCAGATGCGTCACGGTCTCTGGCGCCGGCTCTGGTTGGCGCTCGCCGAAGCGGAGCAGCAGCTCGGAGTACCCATTCCGGACGAGGCGCTCGAGCAGATGCGCGCCCACCTCGACGACATCGACTTTGAAGCCGTCGCGACGTATGAGCGGCGCTTCCGGCACGACGTGATGGCCCACGTCCATGCGTTTGGCGACGTCGCGCCCGCTGCGCACAAGTTCATCCACCTCGGCGCCACGAGCGCGTTCGTCACCGATAACGCGGACCTGATCCTCATGCGGCGCGGGCTCGCGTTGCTGCGCGGCCGCGTGCTGCGTGTGCTGCGCGTGCTCGCGACGTTCGCGCGCGAATGGCGCGCCGAGCCGACGCTCGGCTACACACACCTGCAGCCGGCGCAGCCCACCACCGTTGGCAAGCGCGCCACGCTGTGGATGCAGGACCTGGTGCTCGACCTCACCGACATCGACCATCGCATCGCGACGCTGCCATGCCGGGGGGTGAAGGGACCGACCGGCACACAGGCGAGCTTCCTCGAGATCTTCGAGGGAGACCACGCGAAGGTCCGTGAGCTCGACCGGCTCGTCACCGCCGCCATTGGCTTCACGCATTCGATTCCCGTGAGCGGGCAGACGTATTCGCGCAAGCTCGACGCGCACGTGCTCGGCGCCGTTAGTGGCGTGGCCGCGAGCGCGGCCAAGTTCAGCGCCGACATCCGCATGCTCCAGGCCTTCGGCGAGATGGAGGAGCCGTTCGAGCGCGACCAGATCGGTTCATCGGCGATGGCGTACAAGAGGAATCCGATGCGCTCGGAGCGCATCGCGTCGCTGGCGCGCTTCGTCGGCACGCTGGAACCGAACGCGAATCAGACGCACGCCGTGCAGTTCTTCGAGCGCACGCTGGACGACAGCGCCAACCGGCGCCTGGCCATCCCCGAATCCTTCCTCGCGACGGATGCGATCCTCAGCCTCATGGAGAACATCGCATCGGGACTCGAGGTGCATCCGGCGCGCATTCGTCGGCGATTGATGGACGAGCTGCCCTTCATGGCTACGGAAGAGCTGATCGTGCGCGCGGTGCGCACCGGGGACGGCCGACAGGAAGTCCATGAGCGGATCCGCCAGCACAGTATCGCCGCAGCGCGCGCGCTCAAGGACGGCGCCGCGCGGAACGATCTCCTCGATCGCATCGCGGCGGACAGCACATTCGGCATCACGCGCGACGAGCTCGAAACGACGATGGATGCGAGTCGCTTCGTCGGCCGCGCACCGGAGCAGGTCGACGAGTTTCTCGCGGAGGTCGTCGAGCCCCTCCTCGCCGACTCCGGTGCGGAAGACCCGGTGATCGAGGAGGTGCGTGTATGAAGGCTGCCGTCTCCGACCGGCTCCCGCTGCCCCTCGTTCGCAGCGGCAAGGTGCGCGAGGTCTACGACGTGGATGCGGATCGTCTGCTAATCGTCGCCAGCGATCGCGTCAGTGCGTTCGATGTCATCATGAAGGAGCGCGTGCCGTACAAGGGCGCCGTGCTCACCCAGATGACGGCGTGGTGGCTGCGCCAGTTCGCGCAACTCGTACCGCATCACATGCTCGCGTCCACCGCCGACGACATCATCGCCGAAGTGCCGCTGCTCTCGGGTCATCGTACGCTGCTGGCAGGACGCGCCATGCTCTGCCGGCGCACGGAGGTTTTCCCCATCGAGTGTGTGGTCCGTGGATACCTGAGCGGCTCCGCGTGGAAGGAGTATCGGGTCACGGGCACGCTGGCCGGCGAGCCGCTACCCGCCGGGCTGGTCGAGAGCGATCGGTTCGATCCGCCACGGTTCTCGCCAGCCACCAAGGCGGAGAGCGGACACGACGAGAACATCACGATCAGCCAGGTGCGGGCGTTGCTCGGACTCGAGACGGCCAACGCGCTCGAGCAACTGAGCCGCCTCGTGTACGCACGTGGGCGCGACCTGGCGTCGGCGCGCGGCATCATCATCGCCGATACGAAGTTCGAGTTCGGACGCGACACCGACGGCCGCATTCTCATCATCGACGAAGTGCTCACCCCGGACAGCTCGCGCTTCTGGCCTGCCGATCGCTATGCGCCGGGTGGCGCGCAGCCGAGCTTCGACAAGCAGCCGTTGCGCGACTATCTGGAATCCGAACGACGCGCTGGCCGCTGGAATGGCGACGCACCGCCCCCGCCCCTCCCGGACACGGTGATCGCGGCGACGAGCGAGCGGTATCTCGATGCCTTCCAGCGGATCACCGGCACGCCGCTCGACCTCACCGACCTCTGACCCCCTCTCCGTGAGCTTCGCCCGCGAAGGACTCGTCTTCATCGCCATCGCTGCCTTGATCGCCGCGGGCACGTATGCGCTCGCGCTCAATCGGCGCTCGTGGCCACTCTGGCTCCTCGCCTTCGTGCTCACCATCGTCGCGCTGTGGGTCGCCTACTTCTTTCGCGATCCCGAGCGCTCGGGCGAGCGCAACGAGCAGGTCGTCATCGCTCCGGCAGACGGCAAGGTCGTGCAGATCAGCGAAGTGGACGAGCCAAGCTACATGGGCGGCCGCGCACGGCGCGTGTCGATCTTCATGAACGTCTTCAACGTGCACGTGAACCGGTATCCAGTGAGCGGCATCGTGCGCTATGTGCGGTACAATCCCGGCAAGTTCTTCAATGCAGCGGCCGAGAAGTCGAGCCTCGAGAACGAGCAGATGTCCGTGGGCATCGAGACGCCGCGCGGCCGCTTGCTGGTACGCCAGATCGCGGGCCTCATCGCTCGTCGCATCGTCACGTACAGCAAGGTCGGGGAAAACGTGAACCAGGGCGATCGCATGGGCATGATTCGATTTGGTTCGCGCGTTGATGTATTCCTGCCGCTGGACGCCAGAGTGCGTGCGAAGATCGGTGAGATGACCGTCGCGGGAACGACGGTGGTCGGGGAGCTCGCACCGCGATGACGATGACCACGAAGCTGCGCCGCCCCAAGCGGCCGAACATGCGACGCGCCGTCATCCTCTTTCCGAGCGGCCTGACGCTCGGCAATCTGTTCTTCGGCGTCTTCGCGATCATCACGGCCTCGCGCGGCGACTTCCGGATGGCGGGCATCTACGTGCTGTGGGGCGGCCTGTGCGACGTCTTCGACGGACGCATCGCCCGCGCGGCCAACGCGGGCACCGAATTCGGCGAGGAGCTCGACTCCCTCGTCGATGCCATCTCGTTCGGCCTCGCGCCGGCGATGATCATGTATTTCGCCGTGCTCAACCGCGATGGGTGGGACTGGATCTTCGTCTTCCTGTTCGCCGCATGCGCCGTGATGCGCCTCGCGCGCTTCAACATCGAGCAGGCTGGCACGTCGAAGACGTATTTTCAGGGCTTGCCGAGTCCGGCCGCGGGAATCACCCTCGCGTCGTACTACTGGTTCAGCCAGTCGTGGCTCTACAGCTACGGCGCCGTCGGCGACCTGCGGTGGACGGAACTGCTGCGCTTCCTCATGGCGGCGCTCGCGTTCCTCATGATCAGCAACATTCCCTACCCGGTCGTCCCACGGGTCGGATTCAGGAGCCTGCGGGCGATCGGCGCGTCGATCCTCGTCTTCGGCTCGCTCACGCTACTCGCCACCCGACGGCTGGAGTTCTTCTTCCCGCTCTGCGTAGGCTACGTGGCGTTTGGCCTGTTCCGCAGCCTGTTCTTCAGGATCTTCGAGCGTCGCCAGCCGACGGTCCCCTACGACCTCTCGGAGGGTGAAGGCGACGAGAATGAGGAGGAGTTCGATGTCGGCTCCTCGCAGGTGCACGCCATGCGTCAGGGACGACGCGATGCCACGCTGGCGCGCACCGACATGGTCGCCGCTCCCTCTCGAACGCAGGAACGCCCCGCGCGGACGGACCGTCCGGAGCGGGCGCCGCGCCCGGATCGTGCTGAGCGCACGGAGGAAAAGGGCGCACGCCCGCAACGCACCGAGGCCGAGCGTGCAGCACGCCGCGAGAAGCGCGAGAAGCGTGACAAGCGCGAGCCGCGCAGCGATCGCGCCCCACGTCCCGTCCGTCCAGGTGAAGAGGCAGTGGTTGGCGCAACGAGCGTCGACGTGCCCATCGCGGGCGAGACCGTGAGCGAGCCGGTGAGCGATCAGGAAGTCGTGGGACGCATACCCGCCGCAACCGATGCAGCCTCGGCGACGCCGGGCGCGGAGGGCGCGCCGGCCCGCAAGCGAAAGCGCCGTCGTCGTCGCGGGGAGCGCAAGGAGCGCACACCGGGCGACGCCGCGCCTGCTGCCGGTGACGACGCCGGCGGAAGCGAGGACGCCGATGGCGGATTCGACGACGGCCCGGACGACTCCGAATCACACTCGCCCTACTCGGCGCCGACGTCGACAGGTCTGGTCGATTCGCACGTACCGACGCCACCACCGTTGCCTCCAACCTCGTCTCCCTCGACTGAACCGCACGAACCATGATTCGATTTCGCGTCGCCGTACACGTCGTTCCCCGCCGCGGCCTCCTCGATCCGCAGGGCAAGGCCGTGGCTGACGCACTGCATACCCTGGGCTTCGGCGGTGTGGCGGGCGTGCACGTCGGACGTCACCTCGTCCTCGAGATCGACGCCGAGGACGAAGCCGCCGCGCGTCAGCAGACCACGAGCATGTGCGAGAAGCTGCTCGCCAACCCCGTCACGGAAGATTTCGAGATCGCCACGGTGTCGCGCGCATGAAGTTCGGCGTCGTCACGTTCCCCGGCTCCAACGGCGACTACGACGCCTATCGCGGCGTCATCGAGGCGCTCGGCGAGCAGGCGGTGTATCTCTGGCACAAGGATCACGATCTGCAGTCGGTCGACGTCGTTATCCTGCCCGGAGGCTTCAGCTACGGCGACTATCTGCGCGCCGGCGCCATCGCGCGGTTCAGCCCGATCATGAACGAGGTCCGCGCACACGCCGAACGTGGTGCGCCCATCCTGGCCATCTGCAATGGGTTCCAGGTGGCCTGCGAGGCAGGTCTCCTTCCCGGCGCGCTGCTCCGCAACAACTCCCTCAAGTTTGTCTGTGCACCGGTGTCGCTGCGTGTCGAGAATTCGTCCACGATGTTCACGTCGGAATACGACGCGAAGGAAATCGTCACGCTACCCATTGCCCACGGCGACGGACGCTACAGCGCGGACCAACACACGCTCGACCGGATCGAGGGCGAGGGCCACGTGGTGTTCCGGTATGCGCCCGACTCGCTGCAGGCGCAGGAGGCGTACAATCCCAATGGCTCCATGAACGATATCGCCGGCATCGTCAGCGCACGCGGCAACGTGCTCGGCATGATGCCGCATCCAGAGCGCGCGGTCGATCCGCTGCTCGGGCCCGCCGATGGGCTTCCTCTCTTCGAATCCATCCTTCACCGCGTCGCTGCCTGACGAGGAGCGCACCATGCGCCATTCGCTCGCGTTCGCACTATTGCTCATCGCTGCACCACTCGCTGCCCAACGGGCGGCGCGCACCATCGCGCCCGGCATGACGAAGACACAGGTCGTCACCGCGCTCGGTCAGCCCGCCACGGCGCGGACCGTCAGTGACTACACGTACATGTTCTACACGAATACGTGCGGCAGGCGCTGCGGCATGAATGATCTCGTCGTGCTGCACGGCGACAGCGTCGTCGACGCGATCTTCCGCTCGCCCAACCGGCACTACAGCGGCACCAGCAGCTCGCCCGCACCGATCTCGCCAGAGGTCGCACGCAAGCAGTCGCCGTCGAGCCCCTCGAAGCCCGTGCGGATGAAGCCCGGGCCCCCCAACGACACCCGGCCATCCATTCCGCTCAATCCTCCCGCGGTCAAACCCGCACCCACGAAGCCCGGAAACCACTCTCTGTGACCGTCACTGCTCGACCCGGCGACCCAGCCATCACCCCCGCGCTCGTCGCGGAGCACGGACTGACCCCGCACGAGTACGACCTGCTCGTCGCCATGCTGGACCGCACGCCGACGTTCACGGAGCTCGGCATCGTCAGCGCGCTGTGGAGCGAGCATTGTTCGTACAAGCACTCCAAGCCACTGCTCAAGACCCTGCCGACGAAAGCGCCGTACGTGCTCCAGGGACCTGGCGAGAACGCCGGCGTCATCTCGATCGGCGACGGCCTCGCCATCGCCTTCAAGATCGAGTCGCACAACCATCCGTCCGCCGTCGAGCCCTACCAGGGCGCGGCGACGGGGGTCGGCGGCATCCTGCGCGACGTCTTCACCATGGGCGCGCGCCCGATCGCACTCCTCAACTCACTCCGATTCGGCTCGCTCGACTCGGCGCGGGTGCGCTATCTCTTCGCCGGATGCGTGAAGGGCATCGGCGACTACGGCAACTGCGTCGGCATTCCCACCGTTGCCGGCGAGGTGGTCTTCCATCACGCGTACGAAGGCAACCCGCTCGTGAACGCCATGTGCGTGGGCCTGTTGAAGGAAGCGGAGCTCATGCGCGCGGTCGCCGAGGGGGTCGGCAATCCGATCATCGCCGTGGGTGCGCGCACCGGTCGCGATGGGATCCACGGCGCGTCGTTCGCGTCGGAAGATCTCTCCGAGGCCAGCGACGCCAAGCGTCCGCGCGTGCAGGTCGGCGATCCCTTCACCGAGAAGCTGCTGCTCGAGGCGAGTCTCGAGCTGATTCACAGTGGCCACATCGTCGCCATTCAGGACATGGGCGCGGCGGGTCTCGTCTCCTCGTCGGCAGAGATGGCCGCTCGTGGCGACGTTGGTGTGGTCATCGACACGCTGAAGGTGCCGGCACGCGAGGAAGGCATGACACCCTACGAGCTGCTGCTCAGCGAATCGCAGGAGCGCATGCTCGTCGTCGCGAAGGTCGGGCACGAAGAGCATGTGCGCGCCATCCTCGAGAAGTGGGACCTCACCGCCGCCGTGATCGGCGAGGTGATCGCCGAGCCGGTCTATCGGGTCGTCGAAGGCGATCGCGTCGTGGCGGAATTCCCTGGGATCCGCCTGGTGACCGATTGCCCGATGTACGAGCCCGAAGCGCGCGAGTCGGATGACATCAAGCGCCGGCGCGAAGAGCACGTGCACCTCATTCCCGAGCGTGCCGAAGAGCGTGATCCATGCTGGACGCTCGAGGAGCTCCTTCGCTCGCCGACGATCGCGAGCAAGCGATGGGTCTATCAGCAATACGACCACACGGTGCGCACCGGCACCGTCATCGGACCGGGTGGCGACGCTGCGGTCGTGCGCATTCGTGGGACCGACAAGGCGATCGCGCTCAAGACGGATTGCAACGGCCGCTACACGTATCTCGACCCACGCCAAGGCGCGCGCATCGCTGTCGCAGAGGCGGCGCGCAACGTGGCCTGCTCGGGCGGACGGCCGATGGCCATCACGAACAACCTGAACTTCGGCAATCCCAAGCGGCCCGAGGTCTACTATCAGCTACGTGAGGCCGTCGCCGGCATGGGCGAAGCATGCCTCGCGCTCGGCACGCCCGTGACAGGCGGCAACGTCTCGCTCTACAACGAGAATCCATCGGGCGCGGTGTACCCCACGCCCGTGGTGGGCATGGTTGGCCTCGTCGAGTCGCTCGCGCACGTGACCCGGTCCGCATTCCGCATTCACAACGACTCCGTCGTCCTCCTCGGTGACAACACCGACGAGATTGGCGGGAGCGAGTACCTCCAGCGCATTCACAAGGTCGTCGCCGGTGCACCGCCGCGCTGCGATCTCGCGGCGGAAGGCGTGTTGATCGACACACTGCTCGAATCGATTGCCGAAGGCGCCATTCGGTCTGCGCATGACTGTGCCGACGGCGGCCTCGCCGTGGCGCTGGCGGAGTGCGTGATGATGGATCGTGCACGACAGACCGGCGCGGACATCGATCTTTCTGCATGGTCGTCGCTTCCCCTGCGCGCGCTGCTCTTCGGCGAGGCGCAGGGTCGCGTTGTCGTCACCACGCCGGATCCCGCCGCGGTGCTCGCCACCGCGAAGCGACATGGCGTGCCTGCCTCGGTCATCGGCACCGTGCGCGAGGATACCGGCACGCTCGACGTCGTCATCGCCGAGCGTCGCATCACGGCACACGTCGCTCAACTGGCCGACGCCTATCACGAAGCAATCCCGCGCATCATGCAGCGAAGCGCCTCGGCGCAGGATGTTGCGCTCGCCTCCGACTCGGTGGTCTGAATCATGTGTGGTATCTTTGGCGTCCGCGGTCACTCGGATGCAGTTGCACTGACGAAACTCGGACTCTTCTCGCTGCAACATCGCGGGCAGGAGTCCGCGGGCATCGTCGCGGTCGAAGACGGCTCGGCGCGGGCCGTGCGCAGCATGGGGCTCGTGTCCGACATGCCGCTCGCTGCGCTCGATGCGCTGCACGGCTCGATGGCCATCGGCCACACGCGCTACAGCACCACGGGTTCGTCCGTCATCGAGAACGCGCAACCGGTGCTGGTGAGCTCGCGCGGTGGTTCCATTGCCCTCGCCCACAACGGCAACATCACCAACGCCGGCGAGATGCGGGTTGACCTCGAGGACCTCGGCTCCATCTTCGCGTCGTCGATGGACTCCGAGGTGATCGTGCATCGCCTCGCCCGTTCGGCGTCCGACACACCGGAAGGCCGACTCGCCGACGCGTTGACCGGTGTCGAGGGCGCCTACAGCATCGTCATGGTGCTCGGCGACACGCTGCTCTCCGCGCGCGATCCGCGCGGCTGGCGGCCGCTGGTGATGGGCCGCCTCAACGGGGCGCCGGTGTTCGCCTCCGAGACCTGCGCGCTCGACATCGTCGGCGCCAGGTACGAACGGGATATCGCGCCGGGCGAGATCATCGCCGTCGATGCGTCGGGCGAACGCTCCATCTTTCCCTTCGAGAAGAAGGAGCTCAAGCGTTGCGTATTCGAGCACGTGTACTTCGCGCGCCCTGACAGTCGCATCTTCGGCGGATCCGTCGACCGCGCGCGACGAGCCTTGGGACGCCGCCTCGCGCAGGAATGCCCCGCCCCCGGCGCCGACCTCGTGTTCAGTGTGCCCGACTCCTCCAACTCTGCGGCCATCGGATACGCCGAGGCGAGCGGGCTGCCCTACGAGCTTGCGCTGATTCGCAATCACTATGTCGGTCGCACCTTCATCCAGCCGACGCAGGCCACGCGTGATGCGAAGGTCCGCCTCAAGTACAACGCCGTGCGCGAGGTGCTCGAGGGCAAGCGCGTCGTGATGGTGGACGATTCCATCGTGCGCGGCACCACCACGCGCGGCCTCGTCGCCCTCGTGCGAGCCGCCGGCGCCACCGAGGTGCACATGCGCGTGAGTTCCGCGCCGGTCACTGGACCCTGCTACTACGGCATCGACACGCCGAGCCGCGACGAACTGATCGCGGCGAACAACAATCTCGAGGAGATCCGTGCGTCGCTCGGCGTGGATTCCCTCGGCTATCTCTCGCTCGATGGAATGCTGGAGTCCGTGCCGACGGGGCCGGAAGGGTTCTGCCATGCGTGCTTCTCCGGCGACTATCCGACACCGCCTCCGACCGATCCGGACAAGCTCCGCTTCGGGTGCGGATGTTGATACAGCAAGTAGCGTCGTCCCGAGCGTAGCGAGGGAACTGCTTTTCGCTTTTTCAACGACGGGCTTCTTACCGCAGAGGGCGCAGAGGACCGCAGAGGGGAACAGAACATCACCACGCCAACGACTGAGGCTTTCTTGATCCGCATGCAGAGATCACCCCTTTTGCTTTCGTGGAAGTTCCGTCGTTCTCTGCGGTCCTCTGCGGTCGAACCACGCAGTTCCGCACCGTGCCGTTCGTGATGAGCAACTCAGTCTATTTCTTCGGCAACGGCACCGCCGAAGGTACCAGGGACATGAAGGACGTCCTCGGCGGCAAGGGTGCCAATCTCGCCGAGATGACCAACCTCGGCGTACCTGTGCCGCCCGGGTTCACCATCGCCTGTGACACTTGCATCGCTTATCTGCGCGATGACACGGTGCCAAGCACGCTTGTGAAGGAGGTCGAAGCCAATCTCGAGCGCCTCGAGGTCGCGAGTGGCAAGAAGTTTGGCGATCCCGCAACGCCGCTGCTCGTCTCGGTGCGAAGCGGCGCGCCCGTGTCGATGCCCGGGATGATGGACACGATCCTCAATCTCGGGCTCAACGATCGCACCGTCGCCGGACTGGCGCGCGCGAGTGGCAATGCTCGCTTCGCGTTCGACTCCTATCGCCGTTTCATCCAGATGTACGGCGACGTCGTGCTCCGCGTGCCCCACGGCAAGTTCGAGCAGCTGCTCGGCGCCAAGCGCATGACCGCCGGCGTCAGCGATGATGCCGACCTCGACGAAGATGCGTTGCGCAATCTGGTGGAGGAGTACAAGTCGCTCGTTCGCGTTACGACAGGCAATGAATTTCCCATGAGCCCTGTCACGCAGTTGTGGGGCGCCATCGAGGCTGTCTGGAAGTCGTGGACACTCAAGAAGGCGATCGATTACCGACGCCACGAGAGCATTTCCGACACGCTCGGCACCGCGGTCAATGTCGTCAGCATGGTGTTCGGCAACCTCGGTGACGACTCTGGCACCGGTGTGGCGTTCACTCGCAATCCCAGCACGGGCGAGCGGAAGTTCTACGGCGAGTTTCTCGTCAACGCACAGGGCGAAGACGTCGTCGCCGGCATTCGCACGCCGCTGAGCATCGATGCGATGGCCGAGCGTCTCCCGTCGGCTTACGAGGAATTGATCGAGACGCAGGGCACGCTCGAGCGGCACTACCGCGAGATGCAGGACATCGAGTTCACGGTGGAGCGCGGAAAGCTGTACCTGCTCCAGACTCGGACTGGAAAGCGCACGTCGGCCGCGGCCGTGCGCATCGCGACGGAAATGGTCGCCGAGGGCATGATCGAGCAGCGCGAGGCTGTGCTCCGCGTACCGGCGGATCAGCTCGACCAACTGCTGCACCCCGTCATCGACCCGAGCGTTCGCGCGACCGCGATCGCCACTGGCCTGCCCGCGAGCCCTGGTGCGGCGAGCGGCGTGGCGGTGTTCGATGCGGACGAGGCCGTCCGGCGTGCGGCGGGGGGAAGTGCCGTGATCCTCGTGCGCGAGGAGACGACGCCCGAGGATTTCCATGGCCTCGTCGCGGCGCGCGCGGTGCTCACCTCGCGCGGCGGCATGACGAGCCACGCCGCCGTCGTTGCGCGCGGCATGGGCAAGTGTGCCGTCGTGGGCTGTCTGGAGATGGTGGTCGATCACGAGCGGCGTGCCTGTCGCATGAACGACGAAGTGGTGAATGAGGGCGATTGGCTCACGCTCGACGGCGCCACAGGCAAGGTCTACCGAGGCAACCTGCCCACGACGCCGAGTGAAGTGGTGCAGGTCACGCGGGGCATGCGGCCTGCGGCAAGTGCGCCGGCGTATCAGTCGTTCAGCCAACTCATGGGATGGGCAGACGAGGCGCGCACACTCAGGGTTCGCGCGAACGCCGACACGCCGAACGACGCACGCACCGCACGAGCGTTCGGCGCGGAGGGCATCGGGCTCTGTCGCACGGAGCACATGTTCTTCGAGGGCGACCGCATCACTGCCATGCGCGAGATGATCGTCGCACGCGACGAGAGCGGCCGGCGGCGCGCGCTGGCAAAGCTGTTGCCGATGCAACGCCAGGACTTCGAGGGAATCTTCGAAGCGATGACGGGTCTGCCCGTCACGATTCGTCTGCTGGATCCGCCGCTGCACGAGTTCCTCCCACACGGCGGCGAAGAGTCCAAGCTTCTCGCCCGCACTCTGGGCGTCAGCCGCGCGGACTTGGCACACGTCGTCGAATCGCTCCGCGAGACCAACCCCATGTTGGGCCATCGCGGTTGCCGGTTGGGGATCACCTTCCCGGAGATCACGGAAATGCAGGGCCGCGCCATTTTCGAGGCGGCGCTTCGGGCGAAACGTCGAGGACTCGACGTACGTCCTGAGATCATGATTCCGCTCGTCGCCGACTATCGCGAGTTCGATAATCAACGCGCCATCCTTCTCGACGTCGCGCAACGGGTGATTGGCGCCATGGGAGAAGATCTCGATTACACCATCGGCACCATGATCGAGCTTCCACGCGCCGCGCTGACGGCGGGCGAGATCGCGCAGCGCGCGGAGTTCTTTTCGTTCGGCACAAACGACCTCACGCAGACCACGTACGGCCTCAGCCGCGACGACGCGGGACGCTTCCTCCCCGGCTATGTGGAGCGTGGCATCTTTCCCGACGACCCCTTCCAAGTCCTTGACCAATCGGGGGTTGGGTATCTTATTAAGCTCGCAGTCGCTGCGGGCCGACAGGTGCGTCCGCAGCTCAAGGTTGGTATCTGTGGGGAACACGGAGGTGAGCCCAGGAGCGTGAAGTTCTGTCACGCGATCGGGCTCGATTATGTCTCATGCTCTCCTTACCGGGTGCCAATCGCCCGCCTAGCCGCTGCACATGCCGCTCTTGAACCCACCGTCCGGTAGCGCCGCACCGCAGCGCCGCCCGGCACTCCCCAACCTCCCTACCCTTCCGCTGGCCCGCGACGAGCGCACGCTGCGCATCGCGCTGGTCACGGAATACTACTATCCCCATCTGGGAGGGGTGTGCGAGCACGTGCATTTCTTCGCCCGCGAGGCACGCCGTCGCGGGCACCATGTAGACATCATCACCTCGAACATCCCTGGCGCCGAGCCGCAGGCCAACGTCATCCGCATCGGCCGCAGCCAGCCCGTGTATGCCAATGGGTCGCAGGCCCGAATCACCATCGGTCTGGGGCTGAGGAAGGAGCTTCGCCGCGTCCTTCGCGAAGGACGATACGATATCGTACACGTTCACTCGCCGCTGACGCCGGTGCTTCCAATGCTCGCCATCGAGGAAGCCGACTGTCCAGTCGTCGGGACCTTCCACACCTACTTCGACAAGTCGAAGGGCTACCGGCTCTTCAACAGGATGTTCCAGAACCGGTTGGACCTGCTGAGCGCGGCGATCTGCGTCTCGCACTCCACCACCGTGGCCCTCGAGCGCTACTTCAGCGCGCCGTGGCAAATCATTCCCAACGGCATCGACACCGACGTCTTTCACCCGAGCGTCGCCGCCCCGCCGCTCATTCGCAAGGACGTCCCGTCCATCCTCTTCCTGGGGCGGTTCGATCCGCGCAACGGGCTCACCACCCTCATCGACTCATTCCGCAAGGTGAAGGGCCGCCGTCGCGCAGCGCAGCTCGTGGTCGTCGGCGACGGCCCACTGCGCGAGCACTACTATAAGCAGGCCAACGGCGACCCCGACATCACCTTCGTCGGCGCCGTCCTTCAGGACCGGCCCAGCTACTACGCGCACAGCTCGATCTACGCCTGCCCCACCACGAAGGCGTCCTTCGGTATCACGTTGCTCGAATCCATGGCCTGCGAGACGCCTATCGTCTGCTCCGACATCCTCGGGTTCCAGGACGTGGTGGTGAATGGACGGGAGGCGCTCATGACCCCTTGTGGCGACCGCGATGCTCTGGCCGATGCGCTCGTCCAGCTGCTGGACGACGAGGGTCTTCGCATCCAGCTCGGCACCACGGGACGATACGAAAGCATGAAGTACAGCTGGCCGCGCGTGACGTCGCAGGTGCTCGACGTCTACCACAACGTGATGGGACGCGTCGCCATCTCCGTATGATCGGGGCGGTTGCCGTCGGCCTCACCGTGGCCGGCCTCGCGGCACATGGCACATGGCATCGCAATTCGTGGCTCTTCGGCCCGGTGCTGAATCACCTGCCCACGGACGACGTCAGCATCACGTTCGACGATGGCCCCAACCCACACGCGACCCCCGTCATCCTCGACGCCCTCCAGCGTGATAGCGTCAAGGCGACGTTTTTCGTCCTCGGCCGCCACGCCGACCGCTGGCCTGCACTGGTTCGGCGCATGGCGGACGAAGGGCATCAGATCGGCAACCACGGTTACTACCATCGCAAGCTGCACCGGCGCACTCCTGCCTATGTGCGCGACGATCTCACGCGGGGTGCGGACGCCATCGAGCGAGCCTGTGGCGTGAAGCCGCGCGTGTTCCGGGCGCCACATGGCTTTCGCAATCCGTGGGTCACGCCGATCGCGCACTCCCTGGGCGAGCGCACCATCGGTTGGTCCCTCGGTGTCTGGGATTCGGCAAAGCCAGGTGCCGATGAGATTGTCAGGAGGACGCTCGCCGGAATGCGCGCCGGCTCTATCTTGCTTCTGCACGATGGCGACGGATACGACGCCGACGGTGATCGCATGCAGACGGCATCCGCCCTGCCACGGATCATCGGCGGCCTTCGCGACCGCGGCTTTCGCTTTGCAGTTCTGCCGGAATGAAGCGCACCTCTAACGCCCACGCATGAAGCAGAATGTTTCGCGCGCGCTCCGACTCGGACTGACGCTTCTGATCCTCGTGTTCCTCGTCATCTTCGCGACGAAGGTGAATTGGCACCAGATCGGGCGTGGGATCCGCGATGCGTCGCGGCCGATGCTCCTGGCCGCGGCCCTGGTGAACATCGCGTCGATCCTCGTCAAGGCAGTGCGGTGGTGGGTGTTCCTGCGGCCCATCGGGGCGACGTCACTTTCGCTCGCCATGCGCGCGACGTTCGCCGGCGCAGGGCTCAACAACGTGCTCGTGGCCAATGGCGGCGAGGCGGCGCGCGTGGTCTTCGTGTCGCGCACCGCGCACATCGCGAGCGCCAAGGTGCTCGCGACGCTCGCGCTCGAGCGCCTCTTCGAGCTCGTCGGCTATTTCTTCATGCTTTCGCTGGCGGCGACCTTCCTCACCCTTCCGCCGAGCCTCGAGAACGTGAAGCCGGTGGCCATCGGCGTGCTGATCGCGATGATCGCGCTGCTCGTCTGGCTGCTCAAGCGGCCGGACGTCATCGAGGCCGTCGCCGGTCCCAAGCCAGCCACTTGGCAAGGACGTCTCAAGCAGTATGGGTCGCGGTTCCTCGGCACGATCGCACAGGTGTCGAGCGGACCGCGGTTCATCGCGGCGTTGCTCCTGAGCGTCGTCGCGTGGGCCCTCCAGGTCGCGACATATCAGATGACCGCGCAGGCCGCGCACTTCCCGATGACGACGGTGTCGACCATCGCGGCGCTGCTGGCCGTGAATCTGGGCTTTGCGCTACGTGCGACCCCGGGGAACGTCGGTGTGTTTCAAGCGGCGTATGCGGCCACTGCCGTCGCGTTTGGCCTTGGGCAGAACGAGGCGATCGCGGTAGCGTTCCTGATTCAGGCGCAGCAGATCCTGCCGGTCACGATTCTCGGCGTCGCACTGGCACCCGAGTTCATCTTCAAGGCGCAAAAGCGCCGGAAAGCGGATCCTCTCGGAGAGATCCCCAGCGTCTCGCGCGACCAAACCGATCGACGCGAAGAGTCGCCGCGTAGCTGACTGCGCGTACGTCCCGTCGGTTCGGTGACTTACTTTCGATTCCGCTCACCGCGAGAAGGAACTCGTCGCAATCGCACCACAGGGGGCGTTGCGTCGAGACAACACAATACGGCTCATTGGTCGTGAGTATGCCTATTAAGGGGCAACCTAGAGAGTTTACGCAGGGAAATGGCATGCCGAGTCTGGCAACAATTCTGCATTGGTCGACCCTGCTTGGCGTCGCCTCGTGCTGAGTCCGGCGGGACTCGCGGCGCAGCCTCTCGTCCAGAAAATCCGATGAAGATCCGTTTCTTCTCAGTCGTCGTCGCCCTGAGTGCGACGACCGCGGTTTCGGCCCGGGCCCAAGGCGTCAATTTTGGAATGCCGTCGCCCTCTCCGGTGCAGAACTTTGGAGTCTGGACAATGGGTCCCGGCTGGCAATCTGTCACCGATGCGGACTCCCGGGATCTTAATTCCCCACCAAACGGCATTCTCGCGAGCAATGGCCTCGTTCAGATGACCGATCCCGATGATGTCTCGTCCACCGCAGTCAGCGTCGCACCGGAGCCGACGAGCATGACGCTCATTGCGACTGGATTGCTCGGCGTGCTCGGACTTCGGCGGCGCAAGCGAAAGATCGCTGTCGAGTAGGCGGTCCAATCCGGCGACCTGTTCGCCGGGACGCTGGGGAATTGTTTCGAACAACACCCGAGCCTGCGAGCCTGCCGCCTTATCGCGTCAGGACTCGCTGGCTTTCTTGGCTCTCAAGGGGCCGGCGGGGCGTCCCATCGCGTGGCCACAGCCGGTGGAGGCGCCGTGCCTTGGCGCCACTCAGCAAAGTCCGACCAGCGCAACAGTTGATTGGTGACACAGGTCACACCGGAATCGGTTTTGCGTTGGTATCCAACTGTTCATCAGCGGTGACCACCCGCCGCGTCCGACGTGGGGCTCAAAGGGAGGAAGCGATGGGAGAGGAGTCGAGAACGGCCATTGCCGAGGTGATCGTGGACATCGACCGGGCAATGGGACACGTGTCGGCGAATGAGCAGGAACGGCTCATGCGCCGCCGACTGGCGTTGGTCGAAGTCCTGCGATCCGACGCGATTCCGAGATGGGAGAACGCCGACGCGCGGCCGCAGCAGTAGTCCGGTGGTCTCCAACAATGCACGAGAAACGAATGACGGCGCCTCAGCGGGGTGAGTCCCAGGTCTAGTTGAAATGCAGGTGGTGCCGCGGTACTAGAGTGTGAATCCCGCCAAGGATCTTCCACTCGTTCCCGAGGACACCACCCATGCCAAGAGTACGACAGAAGCTATCGAAGGACCAGTCGCGACAGGCGCGGAGGTTGGCGCCGCAGCTCGCGATACCGGTTGATGACGGCACGCTCACGACCCCCGCGGGACTTGCCATGATCCAAGCGTTGATCCCGCTCGGGCTGCGCGCGGTGGAGCACGCCTTGCTGGCCGAAGTGGCCGCACTGGCCGGCCCGCGGTACGCGCGGCATGACGCTCGGCCTGGCATCGTTCGCTGGGGCGCTCAACCCGGGTCGATCTTCCTCGCCGATCAGCAGTTGCCGATCACCGTGCCGCGGGTGCGGGACCGCGCCGCGGGGCGTGAAGTCCCGCTCGCGACGTATGCCGCGTTGCAGACGCCGCGCGCCGACGACATCGGGTTGTTCCGCAAAGTGCTGGGCGGGCTGTCGTGTCGCGAGTACGAAGCGGCGGCCGAAGCGGTGCCTGAAGCGTTCGGGCTCGCCAAGTCCAGCGTGTCGCGGCGCTTCATCCGCGCGAGCGCCCGCGAGTTGCGCCGCCTGCAGGAGCGCCGACTCGATGACGCCGAGTGGCTCGTGCTCGTGCTCGACGGCAAGACGTTCGCCGGTGATCAATTGGTCATCGCCCTGGGCGTGACCACGACGGGCGAGAAGCGCATTCTCGGACTCGTGCAGACGGCGAGCGAGAACAAGCGCGTGATCGCCGCGTTCCTGCGCGAACTCGGCGAGCGCGGGTTGTCGCTCGACCGGCCGCTGCTCGTCGTGCTCGACGGCGCGAAGGGCCTGCGCGCGGCGGTGCGAGACGTC
>JBBQDT010000038.1:0-30559 GCA_038319955.1 Gemmatimonadales bacterium
CGTGTGGCGCCGAGGTGCGATGTGCGAGCACGCTCGACGGCGTTCTATGAGAGCGATTGTCAACGGCATGCGCCGAGCCCACTGATCGTCGCGCGCTTTTGGCCGTGACGATCAGCTCCGATTCTTTCGTGGCGCGTTGAGACACGCGGTGCGCACCGGACTGCCGTGCAGTCTTCTTTCGCGGCATCGTGGACCTCCTGTCACTCCAGGTGTTGTCGGGACGCGTGCAAGCGACCTGTTCGCGGGCAGCGAACCATGGTTCTATCTGAGACTCAGTCACGATGGACTGGCCTGACGCTTTTTCGGGTTCTGCGGAAGGGCCTATGGTTATGCGAGTGCCTCGGCGACTGCTGGCCAGGCGAACGCCGTCGTTGAGACTGCCTTCCGCACCCACGCCCGAACCCCTGAAGTCACCGAGTGGGCCACGGCCCAGCACCGTGGTCTCCGAGGGGCAGGCGCTAGCCCGCCTGCACCGTCAACTGTGTCGCATCATATGGTGCTCCGGTTTTCCAGAGTCGCAGGGTGAGCGCTGCCAACTTGCGCGTCAGGGTGACGCGGGCCAGCTCGTCGCGTATCCCGCGCGCGATCATCGCCCGATAAAAGTTCTGGAGCGGGCCGGCGCGGCCAGTCGCCGCCGTTGCCGCCCCCTTGAACACATCCTTCACGATCCGGTTGTGATTCCGGTTCAGGCCCCGCGTCATCGGCGCGCGCGCGCGCCGCGTGATGCGGCCGCCGTCGTGCGCGTACTCCGCACTCGTTCGCGTCACGACCGCGAGTCCGGCGTACGCCCACAAGTGCCGCTTCGTCCGGAAGCGCCACGGCGTCTGCAGTGTCGCTAGGAGCAGCGCGACGCGCACCGGACCGAGATACGGGATCGTCCGCAACACACGCCACGCCGGATCGCGCTTCGCCTCAGCCAGGAGCGCCGTCTTCACCGTCGGCCGGAGCCGCTGCAGGGTCTCGAGCTCCGCATAGAGCACTGACGCACGGAACCGGACGCCAGCCTCCGGCAACTCGGCGAGCCAGTCGCGCCGTTGATCCGGCCGATAGACACCGCGGCCCGCGGTGCGAATCCCGCGCGCGCGGAACAACGCCTTCAGCCGCAGCATCACGCGGGTGCTGTCTTCAACGACGTTGAGGTACGTCCGCGCCAACTCCTTCAGTGCGGCGCGCGCGCCTGCATCGTGATACACGGCGCGTAGTGCGCCCTGGCGCAGCAGATCCGCCAGCGCCGCTGCATCGGCATGATCCCCCTTGTTGCCCTGCGAAGTCTGGCCGCGCCGATTGCACACGAGGACGCGGTCCACTTCGGGTCGCAGCAAATCCGCGAGCCACTGCGCTTGCGTCCCTTCCTCGAACGTCACGTGGACCGCGCCGCGCATGCCGCGCACGAGCGCGAGCAGCGCTGATGCCTCAGTCGGCACCACGGTCCGCGCGATCAGTCGGCCGTTGGCCTCACGCACGGCGGCGACGGTCGTTGCTTGGTGGACATCGAGCCCGACATACTTGGTGGCGGTAGACATGAGAGCCGCTCCGTTCGAGGGTCTATGGGTGGTCGACACCTCCATAGTACTCGTCGGGGGCGTGCTCTCAATATGCGTTATGCGGGCCGGGCAGGACGCAGCACCGGCATCCCCGAGTCTAGAATGAGCCAGCTCCCGACGCATCCGCTTCTTGCCGCGCTGCTCTCGCACGAGAGTAATCGGCGTATATCAGCAGGATCAACCGTCGATGCTGCCTCGGGCCCACGTCGTACCACGCTTCACACCGTTTGATGCCGGTAAACTGACACCCTTGACACCAGCCCAGTCATATCAACGCCAAAGTTCTGCTGCAAGGAATTCAATAAATCCGAGCGAAGCGAGCTACCGCAACTCCTTGTCAGCAGCAACGCAACGTTAGGGCGCAGGCGCGTGGAGTCCAGCCCTGCTGCTGCTGTCACCGCGCCAGGCTGTCCGGCCGGCGATCACAAAGCCCGCGACGCTCAGGCCGATGTGAAGCAGGAGCAGCGCCGCGTCGATGCCGAGGACCAACGCACCTGCGGGATTCGCCCCCCACGCGCGATAGTCCGTCACGCTCCGTGGATCGGTTCCACCAACTGCAAAGGCCACTGCAATGACAGCGTGTGGGAGCCAGCAGACCATCCAGGCGGCCAGAAGGACACACCAGGCCGGACGACCGCTCGACACGCGATACCCCACAACTGCAAGCGCGGTGAATAGCAATCCGAACGCGATCCAAGTGAAGCCGAACGAAACCGCCCACGCGTTCAGGTGAGTGCCGAACGGGTAGCGTACATTGGCGCGAAACGGGCCGCGTGTCGGTATCCAAAAGCGCAGCACAAAGATGGCGCCCGCGAGGCTGAGGGGCCACCCGGCTTGGGCGAGGAGGCGCCAGCCGAGCGGCGCGCCACGGAACTCTTTTCGGAGAATGAGCGCCGCGCCTGCCGAGAGACCAAGCGCGCCCGCCAAGGCGGTTGCGACCGACCACATGAGAGCCTCCTGACCGGTATGCGTTCGCGATCGTGGAAGTTAAGCTGCGCAGCGGCCACACAGGTCCCGAACCCTTGATGGCGGTGCGCCGCCTCGCCAACTCGGCTGTCAGCGAGATCTAACAGGCTTCCCCGTCGATGTGCCGCACGCACGAGCATCGCGCGGGAATGTGTTATCGCGGGCAGTACGCAGATGCAGTCGAACGAGGGTTGGGAGGCAGCCGAGGACAAATCCGAAGGACGGCCGGTACTCGCTCCGCAGCGTCATCAGCCGTGCGAGCGCGCGGCTCGGCCCATGGCGCTGCTTGAAGAACGCAATTGCCTCCCCAAGGGGTGCCGACCGGATGTGATAGCAAAAATAGCAACTGTGCAGCGAGCGTTTGAGTGCGTCCATGGCGTATCTGGTTGCTCCCGGAAGCATCGGGTATACGACGGCGCTAAACAGCACCTGATTGAAGAGACCGTGAAATGCCTTGGCGACGTCGAAGCGACGGATCGGCGGGAGCTGGACCAGCGCGAGCACGTCCTCGCCCCACACCGTAATCCCCGACGCGACGATACTTGGCATTGCGATGCGATCTACGAACCAGGCTTGCGCCGGCGGAATGTCGAGGATCCGGCCCGGATCCCCCGACAGTAGGTCGCCACGCGTGCAGACGAAGAACGAACGGACGTTCGCCGAAATCCGGTCGGCAAACTCCGCCAACGCACCGGGTCGATGAGACCGGGACTTGGCAAGGCCGTGTCGCGCCTCGAGCGCCGACACCGCATCGCGCACGTTACGCTTGTCCTCCGCGCTCACCTCGTCCCGAAGCACAAGCAGCAAGTCCACGTCCGAAACGGCGGCTGAGTATCCGCCGGTCGCCGTGCTGCCGAAAAGAACCAGGCTGGCCGGTGGGCTTCCTCGCACAAGACATGCGCGCACGACGTCTGTGAGATACATCTCGATGCGGCGCGCGATCCGGGGCTCCAGAGGCCTGAGGACCGGACCAATTGCCAAGTGGGGATCACTCATAGAATCCCGCATGGAGTAAGCGTGATCCCTTCTGCTGTGGCGAACAAGCCGCGGCCGCGAAGGCGGCGGTCATGGCAATATGCTCCCCGCAAGGCAGACGGTTTGTGTGCGTCCATACGCCTATTCTGACGCGAGGGCGAATTGAATCACCCACCGCAAAGCTGTCAATGTTCAGCCCGAGAATGCGCGCGTTTGCGCCAATAGACAAGCGGCGATAAGTACTCGAGCAGCCGTGACTTGAGCATCGGAAGAATGCTGCGAGTCTGCGCGCTTTCTTGCGACGAGATCGCAACAGATGCGCGCCGAGCAGACCTGCTGTTTGGCTGCCAAGCTCCAAGCACCACAACGCCTGCTAGCCGCGAGATACGACATCAGCACCATGCGGAAGCCCCTCCGAGGAGAAGCGCGCAAGGCGTTATGCGCAACTCACCGCGCCGTCGTTACCGACACGAGTGCGGCATCCAGCCGCGCGTCGAGAACTGGCGCAACCGAGCGCGTAAAGCTTGCAGTAAGGTGGTTGTCGTCCGTAAAGACGATGACGCCGTTCTTCACCACGCCACAACGCTTGGTCGGGCAGATCTGATCGTTCATGTCCACGAAGCCAATCGGCAAACCACGCGCTGCATCCGTCTGCGCCGCGATCGCCGACTTCGACAGCGAGCGAGCCTGATCGTACTCACACGACTGCACGAGGGGCAGCGCCGCCGCCTGACGCGACAGACACGATGGCACATTGAACCAAGTGCGCGGCGTACCGCGAATCGCCACGGTGGTGATGCCCGCGGTCGCCAGACGCGCATACGTCCGACGCAGTCCATCGCGCCACTGAGCTGGCGACACCTGCCAATCGGCGCTCGTTCCATCGGGCGGGATGTAGTGATCCCAACTCGAGAGGATCACCGCCGCAGGACGCATCGCGATGATCCGCTGGAGCATCGCCTCGCGATAACGCGTGCACTCGTGGTAGTAACGCTTCAGCCGCGCGTGCATGAGGTCGGGCATGTCGGCGACGGGACAGCCGCCCTTCACCATCGCCACGATGCGCCACCCGCGCTCACGCGCCACCTGATCGAGACCGCCCAGCCAATGCTCGGCGTGGGAATCGCCGAGCAGCACGACGGTCGTTGACGAGTTGGTGTCACCGAAGGCGCAGGGGCCTTTCTGTTCTTCGACGGTCGTCGCCCAGCAGTCGTGCGACATGTGATCGTCGCGCGCGGCAGCGAACGCACGCTGGTCGGGCATCGCCGCGCGCCGCTGCGCGGAGAGCATGGCAGAGTGCGCGACGAACGCGGCGAGCAAGCTGACGACGAATGTCGCCGGAGCGAGCCAATGCGTTGGAATACGCGACAGACGGCCCGAGCGCGCCGGTTGCTCGACGGCGTGATACGTCAGCCACGCGAGCACGAGCGCACCGGCAGACCACGCGAGCTTGCCCCAGACGTCGATGTCGCGATCGAGCACGCCCCCGAGCACGACGAGCGGCCAATGCCACAGATACCACGCGTACGACAGCTTGCCGAGGAAGCGCAGCGGCGGCCAGCCGAGATTCCAGATGATCGCGCTGCCTGGCGCGCGACCTCCACCGACGATCAACGCCGCTGCGCCAAGTGCGGGTACGAGCGCGGCGACGCCGGGATAGGGCGTCGCGCGATCGTAAGTGACCACTGCGAACGCAATGGCGAGAAGTCCGAAGAACTGGAGCACCGTCGCGATGCCGTCTGCCTTCTCTGGCCTGTCCTTCATCCACACAGCGAGTGCGCCGCCGAGCGCGAACTCCCAGATGCGCGTCGGCATGCCGAAGAACGCCCACGGCTGCGACGTCTCCGTCAGCCAGAGCGACGCGGCGAGCGACAGCACACCGGCGAAGGCGATCAAGAGCAACAGGCGAGACTTGGCAACCTCGCCGCCGCTGGTGAACGAGTCGCCGGACTGGCGTTTGATGAAGTAGACGATCAACAGCACCAGCAGCGGCCACACGATGTAGAACTGCTGCTCCACAGCGAGCGACCAGGTGTGGAGCAGGGGATTCTCGCCCGCGGAGAAGTAGTCCACCGCACCGCGCGCAAAGTCGATGTTGCCCGAATAGAGCGCCACCGAGCGTGCTGTGTCGGCGATCGGCGCGCGGTCGATGGGCGCGTAGAGCCACATCACGAGCGCGAGCGTCGTCATGAGGACGACGAGCAGCGCCGGCATGAGGCGGAGGGCGCGCCGAGCGTAGAACTCGGGCAGGTTTACGCCGCCCTGCTCGAGCTCGCGGACGAGCAGGCCGGTGATGAAGAACCCGGACAGCACGAAAAAGACATCGACGCCCACGAAGCCGCCGGACAGTCGCGACACTCCCGCGTGGAATAGCACCACGAGGAGAATCGCGACGCCCCTCAAGCCTTCGATATCGGGTCTGAATTGCGGGCGATCACCGGCCATGTCGGTCCTACGGAAGCGGCTCTCGTGAAGTTACGTCGCGCCGGTCGGTCGTGCGCCGGTCGGTCCTGCGCCTGGTCGGTCGCGCATTCGTTCCGCCGGCGGACTTCGCGCTCGATCATCTACCGCCGCCTACGCCACGGCGAGCGCGCTCAGACACCGGCTCCACGAACGCGCACTCCCTCCCTAAAGCCCTGCTGTTGCGCCCGCGGCTGCAAAAGCGAGGCAGGATCGGGACGGATTTCACGGAAACAGCAGGATCAAGCAACTCCCTTGTTGTCTCGGTCGGATCGTGGGAGGAGGCCGACAGAAGCCTGTGAAAATCCTGCTTTTTCCATTCGATCCGTCCAATCCTGCCCGCCGTTTGCCGAGCGTGCGGCAACGACTACAGTGCTGGTCGGACATCCCGCACTCGGCACGACAACCCTGTTGCGCAGAAGCGCTGCAACAGCGAGGCAGGATCGGACGGATTTTACGGAAACAGCAGGTTCCAGCAACTTCCTTGAGGTCGCTGTCGGATCGTCGATGAGGCCGACAGAAGGCTGTGAAAATCCTGCTTTTTCCATTCGATCCGTCCAATCCTGCCCGCCGTTTGCCGAGCGTGCGGAAGAGGAAGTCTCACGTTGTGCTCGGGACGACAGCTTCACGTCCACCAGCGCGGCCGACGCGGCGACAAGCGGGCCATGATCCCAAGCCCGACGCTCAGCATCAGGCCCTTGAGCACCACCACCGCGATCACCGTGTACAGCACCAGGTCCACTACCTGCGGCGTGATCTGCTGATCAACCGCATGCATCCACGCCCAGCGCCTGACACCCTGCCCGACGTACCACAGGCCGCCAGCCGCCATCAACGTCACGCCGGCCCACACGATGCCGAGAAACCGGAGACCAGCCGCCGCCAGGCCGCCGGACGTCCCCACCACCCACTCACCACACTCTCGGCATTTTCTCGCCGCGGTGGGGATGTCGCCGCAACAGAACGGGCATCGCTTCAGCGCGGCGGCAATCGACTCTCCCGAACGGTGGGTAACGGAAATCGCGGCAGGCATGGGCATCGCTCCGAGCGAGGGGATGTCGTCCCCTACGGCGCGACCTGCCGCCAGGTGTCCGGCTCACACCGACTATTGCCGGCACTGCCCGTTCGGGTCGGTCGACTTCCGCGCATCGAGCTTGGGCCGGTGCGGCATGTTCGCAATCACGGTCGCACCGGCGTAAACCATCTTTGTCACCCGCACGAGGTCCGGGTAGCTGATGTATTGCGGCTCGTCGGTCACCTGGTGGTAGTCGAGATGCTCGCCGCGCGACATCGCCACCGCCGGAATGCCGTAGCGCGCGTAGCTGTAGTGATCCGCGCGGCAGTAGTACTGCAACGGATGACCCGGCGCGTCGAAGGTGTAGTCGAAGACGAAGGGCACCGGCTCTCGCGAGTTGGCCGCCTCGAGCGAGTCGCCGAACTCCTTCGACAGCCGCTTCGCACCGATCACCTCCAGATACGTCGGGCTGCCGGCACCGGTGCCGCCGCGCGGAAAGTCATTCGCCGTCCCGCGCCCCGTCATGTCCTGGTCGATCTCCGCGACGATCGAATCGATCGGGACGGTAGGGTGGTCGCTGTACCAGCGTGAGCCGAGCAGGCCGGCTTCCTCGCCGGTGTGGCTGACGAAGAGGATGGAGCGCTTCGGCCGCACTCCCGAGCGCGACATCGCCTCGGCGATCTCGAGAATCGCGACGGTGCCCGAGCCGTCGTCGTCGGCACCGTTGCGGATGGAGTCGAGACGCGGCGTGTTCACTCGGCGCAAGCTATCGAGGATGGTGCGGATCTTTGCCCACTCGTCTGCGGTGGGTGCGCGCGGCGGTGAGTCCGCGCCCATTGGCCGAATGACGCGGTTGAACGCGCGCAGCGAATCGTGGTCCACGGGAAAGTGGTCGAAGCCGACGTGATCGTTGTGCGCCGTGAGCGAGACGTATTGTCCGCGCAGCATGGGGTCACTTCCACGCAGAATCCCGACGACGTTGCGCGCTGCGAATCGCACCGGGGTGCGCGCGATGTCGAACCGGCCGCGAAGTGATGTTCCCGCGGCGCCGGGCGAGAGCGTCGACGGATCGGCGCCGAGTATCGCCGTGGCAGTGCGGCGCGTGATCCAGATCGAGGGCATGGCGTTGGGATTGCGTCCCGAGTCTGGAACGGGTCGTCCCTCGCGCAGGCGCGCGACGGACTCCGGCCCCACCGCGTCGAGGACGGCGAATGCGAAACCAGTCGCGCCGGGGAAGCGTGCAGCAGGGACGTTGGTCCCGCGCATGGGAACACCTGCCGGCAGGTCGAACACAACGATCTTGCCCGTCGCCTGTGCTGTAGAGATCCACCGCGTGGAGTCGTTCACCGGTCCGCCGTAGATCGTCGCGGTGCCTTCGAGTGCGCGTCCCCGAGCGGCGACATTCGCCGGCACGAAGTCGGTGCCGAGCCGGAAGGTGGTCGAGCCGGACTCGAGTCGCGATTGCGGATCGACCGCCGCGTTCCAGAACGGGACGGTCTGGAAGTACGTGCCGTTGTCGCCGGCAGGCTCGAGGCCGAGCCGGCGGAATTCGGACGCGATGTAGTCGGCCGTCTTGTAGGCGCCTTCGGAGCCGGTCTCGCGGCCCATCATCGAATCGTCGGCGATGAGGAACAGGCGCTGGCGAAGGTCCTCGGCGGTGATTGCCGCGGTGGTGGCGGTCGTCGGCGTCGGTGCGGAACCCGCTGCGCACGCGGTGATTCCCAATGCGGCGAGGAGAGGAAGCAGCTTCGTCATCACGATGTTGGTGTGGTGTGGGCGGATGGCACTGAAGAGTGCGTGACGTCGATGAAGTCCGCGAGCATCCCGTACGCAGTTGTCGTGGTATCCGGATCGTGTGACGTGATCGTCAATCCGCCGGGGAAGACGTCCGCTTCGAGATGCGTGACGAGCGTCGTGCCGCTCACAGCGAGCATGCTTCCGCGCTCGCACTGCACCGGCGCAACGCGTGCCCGCACGTCGCCCGCGCTATCGCGCGCAACTTCTCCGACAAGGCGATAAGGCAATCCTGCCATGAGGGCGCTGCGGACATCGGCTTCATGGAGCTCACGAATGCCCACGCGCTCGACATCCGCCGGACGCAGGTCGCCGCCGAGCAGCACGTTCGCCACGGCACACAGCTTCACCGCCGAATCCCACCCGTCCACGTCGTAGCTCGGATCCGCCTCGGCGATGCCGAGCGACTGCGCGTGGGCGATGCCGTCGGCCAACGAGTCGCCGCGCTCGATCGACTCGAGCACGATCGTCGCCGTCGACGTGAAGACGCCGCGCACCCCGCGCAGTCCCGCCAGCGGCAGGCACTCGCGCACCAGCGAGAACACCGGCGCGCCGTCCATCACCGCCGACTCGAAGCGATACTGTCGGCCCACGCGCGACGCGAGTGCCGTCAGGTCCCGATATCCATGTACCACCGGGCCCTTGTTCGCCGAGATGGCGTGTGCGCCGTGTTCGAGCACGGCACGCAGGTAATCGAGCGCCGGCTGGCCCGTCTGCGGCTCGAGTGCGATGGCCTCGAACACGACGTCAGGGTTGGAGGCAGCGAGCCATTCGTGGACGTCGCGGCACTGCGTGCCTGACGGTGACGCGGGATCGAGCCCGTCCGTGTTTGCCCACCAGCCAATCCGCCGACTCGCGACGCCACTGATCGTGCAGTCGATATCGTGGCGCACGAGGAGTTCGTGCAGGGCTCGCGCGACGGTGCCGTAGCCCAGAAAGGCAACGTTGCGCTCGCCCATGCCGTTCTAGATGACTCGTCGCGGCTGGGCGGTCGCGGCATCGCCCGTATTCGGCGTCCCCGTCGGCTCGATGAGGAGGATATGCGTCTCTTCATCGGCGACGGGTCTGTGCTCCACGCCCTTGGGTACGACGTACATCTCGCCGGGTCCGAGTGTCACGGAGCCGTCGCGCAACTCGATGGTGAGCCGGCCCTTGAGGACGAGGAAGAAGTCGTCGGTTTCGTCGTGCCTGTGCCAGATGAACTCGCCCTTCGTCTTCGCGACCATCACGTCGTGGCCGTTGAACTGCGCCACGACGCGCGGCTGAAAGAATCCGGAGAAGGTGGAGAGCTTGGCTTCGAGGTTGATGGCGTCCATGGTCTACAGTGCCGGATGCTTCGAGACGACGTCGTTGTGCACCTGGAACTGGTGCGCGACAGAGAGAATCTTGTCGTCGTTGTAGAGCGCTCCGGTGATCACCGCGCAGATCGGCTGCGGATTGAGCGGCGTCGCGGGTGGCGTCGGCGTCGCTGGAGCCGCACCGCCGCGTCCACCGCCACCGCCCTGCTGCGCGGGGACGTCGAACTTGTACTGCACCACGGCGCATGGATGTCCCGTCTGCGCATTGGGTGCGACGTCGGCCGTCGGCAGCCCGATGAACATGTCGAGATCCTTCATGTACTCGCCCCACTTCGTGATCAGCACGTAGCGGCGACGCTGGTTCTGGAGGAACTCGAACGCCTTCACGGTGCGGCCGTTGACGAACCGAGGATTCCAGTTGGCGGGCGACATCGCATTCGTCGGCTCCGCCGTGCCGGTGCCCGGAAACGGCGCGCCATTCGTGGTCGGCGTGACGACGGTGTTCAAGTCGAGACCGATTTCCTTCGCCTTGCGCTGGACGTAGTCGTCGAAGGCCGCCGCGTACTCGACGTTCAACCCGCCCTGGCCGATTCCGCCCACGGTCGGCCGCGCGCCGACGTCCTTCGGCCGCATGCCGAGCTCGCGCAGCTTGTCCACCAGCTCCTTCGGCGCGAACGGATCGACGCCGATGCGCAGCTTCGCGAGCTTGATGTTGCGGTCGAAGTTGAACGGTGTCGTCACGGTGGACGGATCCTTCGCATCCGCGCCGTGGATGACGTTGAACACCATCGCGCAATCCTCGATGGTGCGGCAGATGGGCCCGACGCGATCCTGCGACCACGCGAGCACCATTCCACCTTCGCGACTCACGCGGCCGAACGTCGGACGCAGCGCGCTCAACCCGCAGCGAATGGCCGGCGACACGATCGATCCCTGCGTCTCGGTGCCGATGCCGAAGGCGACACATCCGCCAGCCGTCGCCGACGACGGCCCCGCCGACGATCCGCTCGAGCCCTGCGACAAATTCCACGGATTGTTCGTGCGGCCGCCGAACCACTGGTCGTTCTGCGCGAACAGGCCCGTCGTCAGCTTGGCGATCAGCACCGCACCAGCGTCGCGCAGGCGGACGACCACCTCCGCATCCGCGTCGATCGTGCGATCCCTGAAGTCAGGCGCGCCCCATGTCGTCGGCGCACTCTTGGTGTTGAAGAGATCCTTCACGCCATAAGGAATACCGTGCAGCGGACCGCGATACTTTCCCGCCGCGATCTCCGCGTCCGCGCGCGCGGCCTCGGCCAACCCATGCGTCTCCATGATCGTCACGGCGCAGTTGAGGATCGGGTTCAGCCGCTTGAGCCGCTCGAGATAGATCGTCGTCAGTCGCGTGGAGGTGATCTTCCTCGCCTTGAGGAGCGCCGACAACCGGTGCGCCGGAAGAAAGGCGATCGCTTCATCAGAGGCGGGCACTCCGCCACTCCACTTCTCGACGGTGAACACCGAGCGATCGAACATCTTGGCGCCGTGCTCCTTCACCATCTTCTCCATCAGCGCGCCGGTGCCGCCCGGATACGGCATGAACTGCTCGGCGGGCGGCTCACCGTTGCCGAGTGGCCATGGTGCGACCGTGGGCTGCTGCGGCGCGATTCCAGCGGCGCCGGCGCCGGCCGTCGTAGCCCCTGCACCGCCACCCTGCGCGCGCACTGCATGCGCGCCGAAGGTGCTCGCGGCCGCCGCGACGAGCGACATGAAGACGAACTCGCGCCGGTCGACGCCATCCTTTGTCAACGACTCGGCCTCCTCGCCACGGAGTTCGAGGTGGGGCTGCGCAGCGTCCAGCAGGTCGTCGGGTGTGTCCACGATACTCTCCAGAAAGGTGTCAGTGGCTAAAGGTACGAACTGGCGCGTGCATCGTCATCCCGCCGTGAGGCGCTTGTGCCAGATGAGCTGCACTTCGTGTGCGAACTCGGCATACGCTGCGCGATCGATCGCGCCGAGTCGGCAACCCATGCGCGCGTAGAAGCGACACGCTGGGACGTTGATATCCTGCGTCTCCACCTCGAGCACCTCGCAGTGCTTGGCTACCGCCCATCGCTCGGCGGCTCGAAACAACGCTGTTCCGACGCCACGTCCCCGGAGCTCCGGTGCGACGCGCAGATCCCAAAGCACGGCCGCGTCGCGACGCGCGTCGAGTAGCTGCATCCCCGGCGTGTCGAACGCGATGGCCGCGCCGCCGACACGACTTCCGTGGACACGCGCGACGAGCAACCCCCAACTCGAGAGATCGAAACGAGCTGGCCAGTCGGTGGGCGAGTTGCCGTCGAGGTCGTAGTCCTTCACGTACGTCGATTCGACGGTCCGAGGCAACATCGTCGAGAGATCGAGTATTTCGCGCACCTCGAACCCGATCGGAATAGTCGCGTACTCGACGAGCGTATCGAACGATTCGTCGCCGACCTCGATGCGCATCGGCGCGTGGTCAGGCACGTGCCGCCATGCCGAACATCATGATGCGCGTCGTCTCGTTGACGAGTTGACCCAACGAGAGGCCGACGTCAGCCGTCTGCCCGTCGAGCGACAACATCACCAGGCCATGCAGCATGGACCATGTCGTCGCCGCCATCGCCGCCGGGTCTCCGGGTCCGATCAAACCCTCCGCCTGCAACCGCTCGATGCCGACTTGCACGAAGCCGAGCACCGCGCTCGATGTCTCGCGCAGGTCGGGCAGTTCATCGTGTCGGGCGACCTCCGGCCCGAACATGATGCGATACTCGGCGGGATGTTCGTGCCCGAACTGCACATACGCGATGGCGATCTGCTTGAGCCCCAACCGGCCGTCGGCCTTCTGGACAGCCTCGAGCATCGCCGTCTGCAGCATGCGAAATCCCTCCTCGGCGACGGCAGCCACGAGGGCCCGCCGATCCGCGAAGTGCCGATAGGGCGCCGATTGAGTCACGCCCGCCGCGCGGGCGACGCCGCGGAGTGTCATGGCCTCGGGTCCCTCGGCGCGGAGAAGTGCGAGCGCGCTCTGGATGAGGGCGGATCGAAGGTCACCGTGATGGTAGGCTCGAGGCGGGGCTTTCGGGGATCGTTTGGCGGACATGAAACCAAATTTGTGTTGACACCGTTAACATTGGCAACCTATGTTAACGCCGTAAACATTGCAGATCTGGAGGTGTGCCCATGCGGTCGTCATTCCTTGCCGGTCTCGTTGCCCTCGCGCTGTCCGCGTCCTCGTTCTCCAGTGTGTCCGCTCAAGTTGCCGATCCACGGATGACGGAGGCGGCAGAGGCACTGCGGTCGTGCAGCGGACTCGCCGAGCGACGCCAGCTACCCGATGCGGAGGTGAGCGGTCGTCGCGCCCAGGCCCTCTTTCAGAAGCGGCTCGAGCGTCAACCGCGCGACGTCGAGGCGCTCGTCGGGCTCGCGCGTGCCGAGAGCCAGTGCATCATCCCGTCGGCCGACATGGCGACGCAGGGCGAGCTCAGCGCCCATGCCATCGAGCTTCTCGAGAACGCACTCGAGATGGAGCCGAAGCATTGGACAGCGCGATTCATCCTCGCATCGATCAACCTGCGGTCGCCGAGCTTTCTCGGTCGCGCGCCCCGGGCGGCGAAGGATTTCGACGAGCTCCTTCGACAGCAGGGCGACCGCACCGACAATCCACGATTCGCCCGCGTGTTCGAGTATCGTGGGGTGATGTACGCGCGGATGGGCCAGGCCGACAGCGCACGCGCTCTCTTCGAGCGTGGCGCGCGACTCTTTCCTGCCGACACCACGCTCCGTGGTCTCGTCGAGCGGGCGGCTGTCGCGAAACCAAAGCAGACACCGCCGCCGGTGGAATGAGTGCCGTGGTGGTGTCGTCGCACTGGATCGCGCATCGCGCCGATGTATGGCGACGTGATGTCCGAGCGCCTTCCTGCCTTCGCGCGCGCGACACGGAGTCCGGTGTAGTCATTCTTCGCGAGCCGGACCGTTGTCGTGGGCGAGGAGTTTCAGTTCCAGTGAGAGCGTTCCTGTCAATGCAGAACTGGTGAGTGCTCACGCGGATCGGCACGGACGACGGCCGGATTCCCGCGGATACTAATGCACTCCCATCCAGTAGCTGATCTTCACCACGAACAAGTTGTCTCCGGCCGCACGCGTCGTCGCATCCCACAGGTCGCGTGGATTGATCAGCTGGCCCGCCGCGCCGAGGTCCTGTCGACTCTGCTGCCAGATGAGGAATGCGGTGCTGCCTGGCAGATACTCCCAGCGCAGCACGAGGTTCGACCGGAACGACAGCCGATTGAAGTCCAGTGCCGGCAACGCGAACGTGTCGTTGCCATCGCGAATCGTCGTCGTTCCATTCGCTTCATGCGTCTGGCTGCCATACACCCGCAACGCACTACTACGCGCAGACGGCAGCTCTCCGTAGTCGTAGAACCGCCCGCTCGCAGCAAACGGTTCCGCGTAACCCTCGGCGGTGAAGTTCGGCGTGAACGCGTAGTTGAGGCGGAATCGCGCCGACAGCGTGCTGCGCTCGATGAACGAGAAGATGTACCGGTTGCCGAACGTCGCCGTGCTGCCACCGGCGCGCGTCGAGACGTATTGCCGAGACTCGACGGATCGTGAATACGATGGATCCACCGACGCCTGCCACTGCGACGCGGGACGCACCGTGACGCCCCCGCTCGCGTCCCATCGCCAACCACCGAACTCGTCGTCGAAGTAGACGGTGCGCGCCGTCCACGTCGTGGGCACGTTGGGGCGACTCGTCACCTGTCCAGTGAGCTGAAATGCGCCGGGCGTGCCCATCAACGGACCGCCACGCGTGAGATCGTCGCTGAGCGACGAGATGTACTTCGTCGCCGACGCGCTCAGGTTCCAGAAGTTGTGCAGCGTGAGCTGGCCCGACTCGCCGAACCGGAGGTACTGGCGGATGCCGCCAAAGTTCCAGCCGGCCTGCGTGGACGTCCCCAGCCGGAAGTAGCGAAAGTTCTTGTGCGGCTTCGTGTCGCGAAGCTGGATATCGGCGTTGAAGTCCACGTCGTCCGCACTGCGCATCTGGCCCGCATCGTTGATCTCGAAGCCGGGCGAGCGCATGGACAACTGGATGCCGCCCAGTGTGAAGCGACCCGCATTCTTGTCGAGGCGAAGGGACGCACTCGTTCCCGTGAGCGACGTGCGCGTGGGATCGTACGAGATGTGATCCTGGTCGGGACGCTGAAAGAAGTGCGCGCTGGAGCGCTGGAGGCGAGCGATGGCCGCCGCATCGCCCTCGACGACGCTGCCGCCCGCCCAGCCAGTGACCTCGTACATGCCCTGCTTGTACCGCAGCTTCCAGTCGGCACCGCCGGCGACGGCATCGCGCGTCAGCAGTCGATCGAGCCCGCCGCGTGCATCGAGCGCGCGGTGCACCTGCGTCACCGACATCCCGACGTTCGACTGTTGCGCCCCGAACTCCTGCTGCAGTCGCATCACCCCGAAGACGCTGGGCGGCTCGACGGCGACGCGGGCGATCGAATCGCTCGCGAAGGTGAACGTCTCCGCATATTCGCGCGGCGTCACGGCGGCGAGCGCGCCGATGGACAGTCCAGACGCGAGGCGGCCCGTCACCTTCGCGGCCGTCACGATCGTGGTGTTCTGCGGCGCGTTGACGAAATCGCCCGTTGCGACGCCGCGCGGCGCCGCGCCGATGCGCCGGCTGTAGAACCAGCTCGGCCGCCCGATGAAGCTCTGTCCGCGTCCCGTGAGCAACTCGTTGCCCTCGATGAAGAACGGCCGTCGCTCGTCGAACACGACCTCGAACGCCGTGAGGTTCACGACGGCCGGATCGGCCTCCACCTGGCCGAAGTCCGGGTTGATCGTCGCGTCGAGCGTGAGGTTGGGGCCGAGCCCGACCTTGAGATCGCCACCGACGCGGGCGCCTGTCCGCTCGTTGAACGGATTGAGTGGATTGACATTCGCGCGATAGGTCAGGTCGGTCGCGACGTACGGCAGCAGCTCGAGCCGTCGAGCGGGGGGAATGCCGACGATGCCGTCGAGCTGTCCGAAATTCGACACGAAGCCTGCCGCCGACACCGGAATGAGCACCCACTGATCGCGCTCGGCGCGGTCGGCCACGTTGCGCGTGAGTTGCAGCCCCCACGTCTGCGTCGCGGCCGCATTGAAGCGCAGCTGCGAAAACGGGATGCGCATCTCGGCGGTCCAGCCCTCGGCGTCGACGCGCGCGCTGCCGGCCCAGACGGGATCGAACTGCGCCTCACGGCCGCTGTCCTCGCTGTCCTGTGAGTGATAGAAGTCGCCGCGTACGCCACCCGACGACAGCGAGAAGGCGTACGCCGTCCGCCTGTCCAGATACGTGTCGAGCGACACGGTGAACACCTCGGCATCGCTGTCGCCGTCGCGACGCGTGATCGACGTGCGAATCGCACCGGGATCCGGTCGACGCAGGCGCGCGCCGACGTACAGTGCGTCATCGTCGTAGAGGATCCGGACCTCCGTTGCAACGCTCGGCGAGGCCCCTTCGATGGGAATCTTCTGCACGAAGTCCGAGATGACGGGCGCAGCAGACCACGCTGCGTCGTCGAGTCGGCCGTCGATGCTCGGTGCGGCGCCGACGATACGCACGGCGCGAGCGAGTTTCGGTGGTGTCGCCTGCGCGTGTGCGACCAATGCAAAGGCCGCGACGAACACGCCGCCGATGGTGGATCGGTGGAAGTGCATCGCCGAATCTACTGGGTTGCGATGGCCGAGCGTCCACCGCGGAGGACGAACTTCTGGATCTTGCCGGTGGCGGTCTTCGGAAGCTCGGTGAGAAAGGTCGTTCCCTTGGGCACCTTGAAGGCGGCGAGTCGTTGCCTCGCGAACTGTCGTAATTCCTCGTCGGTGGCGGTCATGCCTGGCTTGAGGACGACGAACGCGTGCGGCGCTTCGCCCCACTTCTCGTGCGGGAGGCCGACGACCGCGACTTCGAGCACCGCCGGATGGCGCAGCAGCGCGCCTTCCACTTCGATCGACGAGATGTTCTCGCCGCCGCTGATGATGACGTCCTTCAGCCGATCGCGGATCTCGACGTAGCCGTCGGGATGCACGACCGCGGCGTCGCCGGAATGGAACCAGCCGCCGTGGAAGGCGCGCGCCGTCGCTTCGGGATCGCGGTAGTAGCCCTCCATCACGACGTTGCCGCGGACGACGATCTCACCGACGGACTCACCGTCGCGCGGGACGTCGTTGCCCTGCTCGTCGACGACGTGGAGCTCGCCCGATGTGATGAGCTCGACGCCCTGGCGCGCCTTGATGCGCGCCCGACCCTGCGCGTCGAGCCGCGTGTGCTCGGCGCGCGGCTCGCACACGAGGATGAGCGGCGCTGTCTCGGTGAGGCCGTAGACGTGCGTCACCGTCCAGCCGACCTCCTCCTCGATGCGCTCGATCGTCGCGGCGGCAGGCGGTGCGCCGGCAGTGAGGATGCGGATACCTGTCGGTGCGCCGGCACGAACCTCGGGCGGCGCATTGGCAACACCGATCAACACTGTGGGCGCAGCGCAGAACATCGTGATCCCCTCTCGACGCGCGTTGTCGAAGACAGCCGCTGCGTCGACCTTCCGGAGGCAGACGTGCGTGCCGCCCGCTGCCGTGACGATCCACACGAATGTCCAGCCGTTGGCGTGGAACATCGGGAGTGTCCACAGGTAGCGTTCGTCGGCCGACATGTGGTGGTGAATGAGCGTGCCCACCGCATTCATGTATGCGTTGCGGTGAGTGATCATCACGCCCTTCGGCTGTGCCGTGGTACCGCTGGTGTAGTTGATCGTGAGCAGGTCGTTCTCGCCGATCACAGCCGGAAGGAACGACGGCGATGCGCTGGCGACGAGGAATTCGTAGTCGAGCCAGCCGTCGCCACCACCCTCGAGCGCGACGAAGCGCTCCACCGCCGGCATCTCGCGCCGCACGGAATCCACGAGGTCGAGATAGTCAGCATGGACGCACACCACTCGGGCGCCGCTGTGGTTGACCATGTAGACCCAGTCGGCGGGCAGGAGCCGATAGTTGAGCGGCACGACAACGGCCCCAAGCTGCGGTACGGCGTAGAACGCCTCGAGCTGCGCGTGGGTGTTGGGTGCGATGTACGCCACGCGGTCGCCCGGTACGACACCGAGTTGCTGCAGTGCGCTCGACCACCGGTCGCAGCGGTCGAAGAACTGCGCGTAGGTCCATCGCTGTTCACCGTCGACGACGGCTTCGCGGTCCCCGTAGATGGACCGGGCGCGGCGTGCGAATTCAAGCGGGGTGAGCGGGGTCTGCATCGGTCCGCGGGTGGGTGCCGCTAGAAGAACGCCTGTGGTGCGTCAACGTCGTCAGGCGACGAACGGATCGACAATGTCAACCGTAGCCTTCTCAAAGTCGATCCCGTTTCGCGTAGCGACGACGAGACCGTTGGCGAGTGCAGTTGCGGCAATGAGACTGTCCTTCAATTGCATCGCCCGACCCGAAAGCCGTAGGCGTGCAAGCAACTCGGCCCACTGCAGCCCGGTCGCTGCATCGAAGGGCAGGCAGTGAAGTCGCTGAACTCCTTCGTCGAACCAGTGTTCCAGCCTGGCCCGCCGTCGCCCCTTGGGCAGTAGGAGAATCCCGAACCTGACCTCCCCGAGGATGATCGGGTCAACGGCGATCTCGCTCTCGTTCTGCCGAAGCCACTCGACGACTCGCGAGCTCGGATCGGGCTTGGTAGGCTCACTGAGAACGTTCGCATCGACGAGATACTTCACAAGTCGTCGGTCGACTCGGACTCGATGGGTACGAAAAAGCCTTTCTCGGGGCATCCGAGCAGCCAGTCAACGACGCCTTCGTTGACTCGTGGACTCCGCCGTTGGAGCAGATACTCTCCATAATCGAGTCGCTCGATATCGAATTCCTGGCCAGGCTCAATGCCGTCTTGCTGCCTGAACTCGGCTGGTAGAACGATCTGACCCTTCGACGAAATTCTCGTTTTCATGCTGGTAAGATATCGTCTTACTCGTCTATCGGCAAGATCTGCTACGCCATGGCTGGCTCACCGACGTTCGAGCCGCATCTCACCAATGCGTGACACGGTGAGCGTCATCGTGCGTCCTTCGAACTTCACGAGCATGGTGCCAGCGCGAAATGTGCTCGCACTCGTCTGCACGAGCGGTGTGGGAGGCGCGTTCGGCGCAGACAATGTGAGTTGCCCATCGTTCGTGCGACGAACCACATACGTGACGCCGAGGTCATCGCTGAAATAGCTACCGACGAGTCGTGCGACGTCGACGCTGGCGGCCCCGGGCGACACGCTCGACGCCGTGGCCTGCTGCCGCGCGGACTGCGCGACGGTGCGCGCAGGCGCCGGCGACATCCTGTCGCCGAGAAAGACGGCAGCCACCGCGTGCGCGAGTGGACCTGGGTCGATCGCGCCGAGGTTGCACGTCGTCACCACCGAGAAGTGCTGATCGGGAAAGCGAAGGAGGTACGCCTTGTAGCCCATCATCGATCCGCCGTGCTCGGTGACGCGAAGGCCACGAACGGTGCCCACGGTGTTGCCGAACGCATAGTCGAGCGTGTCGCCGTTGTTCAGGATACCGCGGGTGAGAATCAACTTCTGCAGCGCATCTCCGCCGACCTGGTGCATATAGAAGTTCTCGTCCCATTTGCGCAGGTCGTCGATCGTGGTATACAGCCCGCCCGCGCCGACCTTGTCGAAGTTCTGGAGGTACGAGAGGCGGAAACCACCCTTTCCATCCTTTTCATAGCTCATCGCACGCTGCTTCATCACGTGACCCGGGTCGTCGTGGAAGTGCGTGTGGGTCATGCCAAGCGGCTGGAAGATCTGTGCGTCGGCGAATTCGCGAAGGGATTGTCCGCTCACACGCTTGATCAACTGAGCCAGCAGGAAATAGCCGGAGTTGCTGTAGGAGTAGGCGTCGCCGGGCTTGAAGCCGAGCCCTTTCTGGCGGAAGATCAGCGACAGCGCGGCGGAGTCGGAGAAGACGTCCTCGAGCTTGTCACCGCGCATGGCCATCAGCGAATAGATGTCGCGAATGCCACTGGTGTGGTGAATGAGATGACGGATGGTAATTGGCGTGCCATAGTCGGGCATCTCGGGGAAATACTTTCGGATGTTGTCGTCGAGCGAAAGTCTGCCCTGGAGCGATAGCAGCGCGATGCTCGCCGCGGTGAACTGCTTGGAGTCCGAACCGACGTAGTAGACCATCCCCGGCGCGTTGGGAATGTCGTAGTCGAGGTTGGCCATCCCGTAGCCGCGCTGATAGAGATAGCGGTTGTCCTGGATGGCACCCACCGCGCAGCCTGGCGACGTCGGCTTGTCCCACTCGGCGAAGATCCTGTCGACAGCCGGGTTGGCGCTCGACTGTGCGCTCGCCGCGGGCGAGACGACGAGGAGCGCCGAGCAGACGAGGATAGAACGTTTCATAGGACCAAAATGCTGGTAGCGCGATGTAAGCGGAAGCTCCCTGCTGCGACTGCCTCGCGCACTCCTCAGGGAATCGCATTTGGTTGCGCAGCTACTGGGCGCGCCCAGCAGCCATCGGAGATGTTTGATACGGAGCTGAACGGATTGGACAGACACGAACGGAGACTACGGACAACCAGATGCCGATTGTGATATTGCCGTTCCGAATTCTCCGTTCAGCTCTGTTCACTCCGTCCAATCGCTGTTGCAGCAATCTCAGATGCTTGCCCGAGCGCTTTGGCTCGCCGAACGAAGCGAGGGACCTGCTCTTTCATCCCCGCTCGCGCACCGCCCTCGCCGTTTTCACCGCCGCCGCGCCGCTGCCGAACTGCCGCTCGAAGTACGACGCCGTCGCCGAGTCCACCGCGACCCAGTTCGCGTGCCGCATGAAGTGATGCGTGTCGTCCGGAATGATGAACTCCTCGAATGGCACGCCGCGCTTCACCAGCCGTTGTACGAGTCCGACCGTCTGACTGAACTGCACGTTGCGGTCGTCGTCGCCATGAATGAGCAGCACGGGCGACTTCCAGGTCGCCACGAACGACACGGGCGACGACTTCCACGCGACGTCGAGCGCCCGCTGGAGATCGCCTGGCTTTTCATAGCGCGGCGCGAGCAACGGCGCGGCGCGCTCGCCGGTCCAGTCATGCACGCCGTGAATGTCCACACCGGCAGCGAAGATGTCGGAGTTGCGGCCGAGTGCGAGTGCGGTGAGGAAGCCGCCATATGAGCCGCCGTAGATGCCGATGCGCGACGCATCGACCGTGGGCAGCCCGCGCAGGTAGCGCGCGCCGCCCAGCACGTCGAGATACTCCGATGCGCCGCGCGAACCGGCGTTCTCGGCGTTCTGGAAATCGCGGCCATACCCGATGCCGAGCCGGTAGTTCACCGACAGCACGACGAATCCGCGACTCGCGAGATACTGGTTCGACGCGTAGGCGTTGGTGTAGTAGTCCGAGTAGTTCCAGCCGAGCAGCATCTGGCGAGGCGGACCGCCATGGACGTAGATGATCGCGGGCTTCTTGCCACCGCGTACGAGCGACGTGTTGCCTGGCGCGTCGAAGAGCTGGCCGTGCACTTCGAGTCCGTCTGACGACCTGAAGACGACCTTGCGCGGCGTCACCAATTGCGACGTGGGGAAGTCGGCGGGGATGCGATCGGCGCCGATCCACCTTGCTGCTCCACCCGTTGCGGCCATCACTGCGGGCAGCGGCGGGCGCTGTGCCGTGGCGCCGATGAACGCGATCGAGTTGCCACCGTTTGTAAAGACTGGCGTCCACTCGAGCCCAGTACCCGGAGTGAGTATCTCCGGCGCCGCGCGATCGATCGGGACGCGCACGACGTGACGGCGGTCGATGTCATCGGCGTCGGGGCCGGCGTTGCCGGCGAAGGCGAGCCAGCGGCCGTCGTCGCTCATGGTCACGTATTCCGCCATGTACTTGCCAGGTGTAAGCAGCAACAGCTCCCCGCCATTTTCGGAGATAGAGTAGAGATGCGGCCACCCGTCCATCTCCGAGAGGAAGGCGATGCGTCCCGCGCCATAGCGCAGGTTGGTGCCGCCCTCCGTGCCCGGTACCGAGCCACGCAGCGTGGTCGGCGCCTTCCACAACTGGTGCGCTTCGCCGGACCGCGCACTCGCCAGCCAGATAGCCCACGGACGGTGGCGATTGGCGAGGATGGAATCTGGCGCGCCGCCGGCGCCCGCCATGCGAACGAACGCGATGCGCTCGCCGTCGGCCGACCACCTTGGCGACGCATCGCGCGACGTCGACGGAGCAATCCAGCGAATCGGTGTCGAATCGTTCGTGAAGATACCGATCATCGAGTGATCGCCGCGATACGACACGAACGCGATGCGAGCGCCATCCGGCGACCACTCCGGTCCGCGCGAATTGCCCCCCTCGGAGAAGAGTTTCTTCGCCGGGACGGAACCGTCGACAGGCGCAGTCCAGATGGCGCGATCCTTCACGAAGGCCACGACATCCCCACGCGGCGAAACGGAGGGCTCGTCGCCCTCGGCGATGCGCTTCGGCGTGCCGCCGTCGAAGGGCACGCTCCAGAGTTGAATCTGCGGCGCAGTCGGGAGCGACATCGGATTGGGCGACGCGCCAGCCCAGTTCGAGCCGTGATCGCCGCCGCGCACGTAGATGACGTACCTGCCGTCGCTCGTGAGCGTGACGCTCGTGAGCTCCTGTCCATCGTCGAGCGCGTAGGACGTGAGTTGTCGCGCCTTGTAGTCGGGCGCATCGGCGACCCAGATGTTGCGGTGTCCCTGTTCGTTGAGCGCCCAGGCCAGACGTCCGCCGCGACCCGCGGCAGTCAGCTCGTTGGGGAACGGATAGCTCTTGACCTGCTGGATCGTGAACGCAGACGTCTGCGCGCTCGCGCTCAGTGCGAAGGCGACGGTGAGCGCGAACGCGTTCGCGGCGATACGAGATGAATGCATGTTCGGCCTGAGAAGGGTGGACGACCGAAGGAACATGCGGACGTCGACGCCATTGCGCCACGAAATGGTCCGATACGCCGAAAAGCGATGACGCATGAATGACCGGCGCGTTCATCTTCATCCCATGGGACTCACCATTCATTACGAGCTTCGGCTTCCGGGCGACATCTCGGACTCGCTCGCCGTGCACTACCTCACCCGCCTGCGCGAGTTCGCTCTCACGGTGGGCGCACAGCACGTCATTCCGCTGCTCTTCTTCACCGGCGCCGAGCTTGCCCTACGGGGCGATCAGTGGGAGCACGGCTCGGTCGAGTGGTGGTTCCACATCTTCACCGACACCATGCGGGAGCATCGCGACGGCGGCGTGGAAGACATCGAGGACAGCGATCGCCTCGCCGTTGCCGCGTTCATGGTCGTGCCTGGCGAGGGCTGCGAGCCAGCGTCGTTCGGGCTTGTGCGGCCACTGCGCTCGGAACCGCCGGCAGCGCACGTGGAGTTCCCCGATGATTGGAAGCGCTGGTACTGGCAGAGCTTCTGCAAGACGCAATACGCATCGGCCGCCAGCGAAGAGCACTTCTTGTTCTGCCATCGCATGGTCGTCAGCCTGCTCGACGAGGCGAAGCGGATCGGCTTCGAGGTCGCCGTGCACGACGAAGGGTCGTACTGGGACACCCGAGACGCCGAGCAGCTGCTCGCGGAAGTGCGCAATGCGAATCGCATCATCGCGCAGTTCGCCGGTGCGCTCCACGATGCCATTGCACCCGAGCACAGCGTGCAGGCGGAGATCTTCGCGCATCCCGATTTCGAGCACCTCGAGATGGAGCCCATCGAGGCCCGCACCGGCGACAACAGGTTCGATGGCTGACGTCGCGTTTGGTGGCAACGGAGGGTTCATGTACACGCGCGCGAACTGCTCAGCGCGCCGTAGGTGGGGCTAGTAGTCGGGCGGTTGGCCGTCGAGAATCGTGCTCACCTTGTCGGCGAAGGTGACGATGATGTCCGGGTTGAGCACGCAGGCGACGATGAGGCTGATGGCCGCGCCAATGAGCGCGGCCTGGCGCATCCGGGCGCGCTTGAGCAGCAGGCCGGCGATGATGAGGACGAGGCCCAGTCCGACGAGCGCTTCGGTCAGTGTTGGCATGGGTCAGGTAAGCGTGCCGCGCGACGGAGGAATCTCCCGCGTGCCCTTGGTGCCGAGCTGGTGACACGCGGTGCATCCACGCGGAACGACAGCACGAAGATGGCTCACGCTGGTCCGGCTGGCGAGAGCCATCTACTCAAGTGGTTAGCTGCCGAGTGTGTACTCGAGCTCGTAGGAGTGCTTGCCGTCGGCGACGATGATCGTCATCCGGCCCGCGATGCCGGTGAGCTGCTCGGTACCCGAATCCGGGACGATGGTGACCGTCAGCGTCGCGACCCCCTTCGCCATGGTGCCGAAATGCTGCAGGATGAAGCTGCCGTGGCGACCGTCGAGCGTCCCGCTGACGATTTCCAACGCGACATATCCCGCCGAGCCTTCGACGGCAGTGCGCGCCGCGAGCATCTGTCCCTTGCTCGTGGCGTCGAGCGGCCCGTGGAACTTCTTGTCGAGAAAGAGCCGGCCGAACGTGCCACCAGCACTATCATCAGGTGATTGAGGAATCACCTTCACGTCGAACGTTCCGCGTGCGGTCATGGGGTTCCTGGTCTGGGCGTGCAGGCTCGAGCTGGCAATGATGAGGCCGAGCAGGACATTGAGGTGTTTCATGTCGTCTCCAAGGTATTCACGCGCACACCGAACTTCGCTTCCTGCACTATCGCTGTCTTGCACAAACGCGACACGATCGTATGCCCATCCGAAAGACCGACCCGCCGCGAGGCATCCTCACGACTCCGATCGCCGATGCGCACCGCTACCAGCATGCGCGCTATCACGCATCGCCGGACCTCGCACCGTACGTCGAGCACTACTGGTCCGTGCAGTGGGATCTCCGCGGACATCCGGCCGAACGAACGGAGACGCTCCCACACCCCAGCGTGCACATGATCTTCGAACAACACGTCGACGGCCGGATTGCCGGCGTGGCACGGGGAAAGTTCGTGCGCGAGCTCGCCGGCGAAGGCGGTGTCTTCGCCGCAAAGTTTACGCCCGGCGGATTTCATCCTTTCGCTGGCGTGCCGATCTCGACGCTCACCGATCGCGTCGTGAATCTCGTTGACGTCTTCGGCACCGACGCTACCACCGTCCAGCAGGAGATCCTCTCGGCAGGTTCCGACGCGGAGCGCATCCCGATAGTCGAGGACTTTCTGCGACGCCGTCTGCGTCGCCCCGACGAGAACGTCGCGCGAATTTCGGCGATCGTCTATGCCGTGCAGCGCGACCGCACGATCCTCAAGGTCGCCGACCTCGTGGAGCGATCCGGCCTGCCGAAACGCACGCTGCAGCGCCTGTTCGCGAAATACGTCGGCGTGAGTCCCAAGTGGGTGATCCAGCGCTACCGTCTTCACGAGGCGGCCGAGCAGCTCGCGAACGACGACACCATTGTCCATTCGACACTCGCCCTCGCACTTGGCTACAGCGACCAGGCGCACTTCGTGCGCGACTTCAAGGCGGTGGTGGGCGTTTCGCCCGCGGCGTACATGAGCATCGGCCATAACTCTCACGTCATCCCGTCCTCTGTCCCACCACTCCGTCAATCTCGTCCTTCGCGGCGCTTCGCGAGCGTGCGTCGTCCCTGATGGAAATGGCAAGATCAGCAACGCGATCCGACGCTGGCGTGCCGTGTTCGACGTCGGACGCATAGAGCTCACTCAGGCTCACCGCTGCGCTCTCGAGGCGTGCGACAAGCTCCACTCTCGCGCGAGAGTACCGCCCGCGCAGGAGGTCGTCCGCATTGCTGCTTATGGGCGCGGCGCCATCCAGCCGCCACAGCTCGAGTGCGGTCTCGCACGCAGCAGTCACGAGATCGATCACGTCATCACGCGTCCCTCGCACCATCGCCGCATCGAACGACGACTCGCGCTGGGCGAACAATGGTCGCGCCTGACGCACGATGTTCGCCAACAACTGCCGTGCCTCACCGAGCGGGAGCCGGTCGATCGCTTCGTCGAGCGCCAGTTGCACGTGCATCGGTAGCTCGCCGTCGTCCACCACCGGCATTGGCGGGCGGGCGGCGCACCGCGCCGAGACGTACACGAGCGTCGCAACCACCGGCGTCACGATCCACAACATGGGCATCGCGATGGATGCCGCCGCGGCACCGGTACAGATGATGGCGATGAACAGGAGTCCATCGAATGCGGAGACATGATTCGGCGCGGCGTCGGCGCGTGCCGTGAGCGACAATCGCATAGTCATGGTTCCCTCGGTCGCACGGGCTCGGCTTCCGCCTTGGTGCTTTCGGTCAACCGGGCAAGCACCTCGCGTCCGTTCGAGCGCCATCCATCATTCTGCGTGTACTGCTCCAGAAACGGCGAGAGGTTCGTACGCGCCATGTCGCGCTGGCCGAGCATGTACTCCGACATTCCGGCGTGATACAGCGCCATGTAGCTGTCGGGCAGATAGCGCAGGACGAGCTCCATGAGCGGGCCGGCGGAACGATCGTCGCCGGCGTCCGCTACGGGATGCCCGACCTCGAAGACGATCGACGCGGCGGCGCGGCGTCCGCCCGCATCGAGCGAATCGATGACCATGCGTGCGTCGTCCATCTTACCGGCCAACGCGTAGCATGCCGCGTGATAGCCCGCACCCTCTACCCCCGCGGGCGGCGGCGAGCTCCGCTGGAGCACCGACACCTCGACCGGATTGCACTGTGGCTTGACGTGTTGAAACCACGTCGCAGCAGCCAGCGGCACCAGCGCCATTTTCGGGATAGAGGCAGCCGCTGGCTCGGGCCGCTGGCCGAGCAACGCGATGAGTGCTCCGCAGGCGGCGACATAGGCCCAACCGAGAATGCGATAGATGTGGCTCATTGGGAGACGGGGGTGACGGGTCTACCCAGTAAGACGTGCTCGACCGCAACTCTTGCACATCCCCCGTGCGGAGTCGCTATGGCCGGCTGATTGCAGAAGGGCCAGTCTCCCTCTCACACAGGCAAATCTCCAGTGCCCCCGAACGAAAAACCAACTCCGAAGAAGGCGACCTCCACGTCGGGCCCCGTCTCCCGCGAACAGTTGATCGATCTCCTCAACGGCGACCTCGCCCGTGAATACCAGGCGATCATTGCCTACGTGGTCTACTCGCAGGTCCTGAAGGGCGCTGCTTACATGTCGATCGCCAAGGAGCTCGAGGTGCACGCGGGAGAGGAGCTCGAGCATGCGCTCACTCTCTCCAAGCAGATCGACTATCTCGGCGGCACTCCGACCACCGTCCCCAAGTCGGTGAAGATGTCGGACAAGGCGACCGATCTCCTCCGGTTCGATCTCGAGAACGAAACGGAAACCATCGCCGAATACCGCAACCGCGTTCGCCAGTGCGAAGCGCTCGGCGAGTTCGCGATGGCCGAGCATATCCGGGAGATCCTCAAACAGGAGCAGGAGCACCAGATCGACCTCGCCACCGCACTCGGCGAAGACGTCCCGGACAACACAGGCTGAACCGTAACGCGCAACATGATGCCCGAGGCCGTCTGCCGCGCAGCCGGCCTCGTCGCGTCACCGGCTAGGAGACGCGCCTACCGTACTGCCGCACGGCGAGTGACAGCACCACGGCACCGAACACCGCCAGCGCACCGAGCGGCTTGAGGATGTCCGTCACGCCGGCGCCCTTCAGCAGCACCGCCCGCATGATCTCGATGAAGTGCTTCATCGGATTCACCTCGGCAATCCATTGCGCCCATCCGGGCATCGAGCGGATCGGCGTGAACAACCCGCTCATCAGCAGGTAGATCATCAGGATGAAGAAGGTGACAAACATCGCCTGCTGCTGCGTGCCCGCCAGCGTGGACACGAACAGCCCGATGCCGAGCGCGGCGACGAGATAGACTCCAGCGGCGGCGAACACCAACGGAATGCTGCCGAGCATGGGCACATCGAAGACGAATCGCGCCACGGCGAGGCCGATCGTCAGCTCGAACAGCGCGATGAGCCACAGCGGAATCAGCTTCGCCGCGATGAACACCCCCTGCGACAGCGGCGTCACGCTCAGCTGGTCGAGCGTGCCGAGCTCCTTCTCGCGCACGATGTTCATCGCGGTGAGCAGTGTTCCGACTACCGTCACCAGTTGCACGAGAATGCCGGGCACCATGTAGTCGTGATAGTCGAGGCCGGGATTGTACCAGCCGCGCGCCCGCACCTCGACCTTCGGCGCCGCCCTCGCACGCGGCGTGATCTCCGCGGCGACCTCGCGGGCGTAGGCGGCGACGATCTGTAGCGCGTACGACTGCGTCACCCCCGCCGTCGCGCCATCCTCGGCGTTGAATACGAGCTGGATCGTCGCTGCGTGCGAGCGCACGAGGTCGCGCTCGAAGTCGACGGGAATACCGACGATCATGCTCACGCGCCGGGCGAGCATCGCGTCGTTCGCCACGTCCATTGACGGCGAGGCCTCCGCGAGCACGAACCGCCCCGACGCACGAAGGCGGTCCACGAGCCCGCGCGACATCGCGCTGTGGTCACGGTCAACGACGTACACCTTCGCGCTCTTCACCTCGAACGTCGCGGCGCTCGAGAGGATCAGCAGCTGGATGATCGGCATCGCGATGGTGATGCGCAGCATGAATCGATCGCGGAAGATCTGGAGGAACTCCTTGCGGAGCAGGAACCGCAATGTGCGCATCGTCAGGCCAGCCTCGGCTTGAAGCTGCGTATGGCCGCCGCCATCAGCACCACCGCCATGACGACCAGCACCAAGCTCTCGCGCCACAGGTTGGGCAGGCCAACGCCCTTGAGCATGATCCCGCGCGCGATGACGATGAACCACCGCGCCGGCACGATGCTCGTCACCGGCGACAGCCACCTCGGCATGCTGGCGATGGGAAAGATCATCCCGGAAAGCAGCGCGCTCGGCAGCATCGTGCCCACCATCGCAGCGAGCATTGCCGCACGCTGCGACGACGTGCGCGCGGCGATCAACACGCCGAGCGCGAGCGACACGAGCGAGTAGACGATGCTCTCCGCGAGCAGCAGCAGCACGCTGCCGCGAAACGGCACGCGAAACACCAGCCACGCCGCCAGCAGTGCGGTGAGGACATTCGCGAAGGCGAGGCCGAGGTACGGCAACACCTTGCCGACGATGATCTGCGCCGGCCGCAGCGGCGATACCAGCAGCACCTCGAGCGTGCCGCGCTCCTTCTCGCGCGAAAGCGAGATCGCCGTCATCAGCGCGGAGACGAGCGTGAGCACCAGCGCGATGAGTCCGGGCACGAAGAGATTGACGCTCTCGAGGGTGGGGTTGTAGCGCATGCGTGTCTGGGCGTCGATCCGCATGGCGGCACGACCGGCGGAGAGCTCCGCCTCGTAGGCCGCGATGACGGCGCGCGCGTAGCTCTGGATCACCGTGCCGGTGTTGGGGTCCGATGCATCCACTGCGAGGAGGAGACGCGCTGGCTCGGTGCCGCTCAGGTGATCGCCGAAGCCCGATTCGAATACGAGTGCGACGTCGGCAGCGCCGCGACGGAACAGCGGCTCAATCACCTCGCGCGTGCGCGCGACGGCCACCACCGTGAATCGCCCCGAGGCGGTGAACCGCTGGCGCAGGGCAAGGGTGGCGTAGTCGGGGCTCGGGTCCACCACCGCGATGCGGATGTCTCGCACATCGCTGCGCAGCGCGAAGCCGAACAGCACCACCTGCACCAACGGCATGAGCAGCAGGATCGTCAGCGTCTGTCGGTCGCGCAGAATGTGTCGCAGCTCCTTGACCATGAACGCCCGCAGCGCGCCGCCGTTCATGCGGTCACCGTCGTCGCCCGGGCGAGACGCACGAACAGGTCATCCACCGTCGCGACGCCATGCTGCGCCTTCAACTCGGACGGCGTACCCAGCGCCGCGATCCGCCCGTCCACCATGATGGAGATGCGATCGCAGTACTCGGCTTCATCCATGTAGTGGGTCGTGACGAACACCGTGGTGCCGCGTGCCGCCGCCTGGTAGATCTGCTCCCAGAACTGCCGCCGCGTGATGGGATCCACACCGCCGGTGGGCTCGTCGAGGAACACGATCTTCGGCTCGTGCAGCAGCGCGACAGAGAAGGCGAGCTTCTGCTTCCATCCAAGCGGGAGACTGCCCACGAGATCGCCCGCGCTCGACGAGAGACCGAGCGAGTCGAGCAGCATAGTGGTGCGATCGCGAATCTGTGGGTCCGACAGACCGTAGATGCCGCCATACAGCTGGATGTTCTCGCGCACCGTGAGGTCCGCATAGAGCGAAAAGCGCTGGCTCATGTAGCCGATGTTACGGCGGATCTGCGCACGCTCGGTGTGGACGTCGAATCCCGCGACGCGTGCATCGCCCTCCGTCGGCGCCAGCAGGCCGATGAGCATCTTGATCGCCGTCGTCTTTCCCGCGCCGTTGGCGCCGAGAAAGCCGAAGACTTCGCCGACGCCGACGCCGAAGGTGATGTGGTCCACGGCAGTGAACGAGCCGAAGCGACGCGTGAGTCCCTTCGCGTCGATCGCCAGT
>JBBQDT010000039.1:0-30342 GCA_038319955.1 Gemmatimonadales bacterium
CCATCCTCCCTGGGCGTTGGCCTTACACTGTGTCTGGGCGTTGCCCCCCTTTTTTTTCTGGGGGGGGGGGGGGCCCCCCCGTCGGCCGGCCCCCCCCCCCCTGCTTCAAGGAGGAGGCGTGAAGACGACCTACATCGGACACGCGACGCTGCTGCTCGAGATCGGTGAAATGCGCATTCTTACTGATCCGAACTTTGAATCGTCACTCGGCCGATTCCTCCCACGGGTGAGCGCTCCTGGCATTGCGCTGGATGCGCTACCGAAGCTCGACGCGCTTTTGCTCACGCACGCGCACGCCGACCATCTATCGTTCAAGTCCCTCGACAAGTTACCTGCAGATATCCCGCTGTTTGCACCGGGTGCGATTGCGCAATGGCTCAGACAGAAGGGCTATGCACACGCTGTAGCGCTAGATCCCGGAGGCAGCGCAGCTCTCGCAAATGGTGCGCTCCGGATCCACGCCGGCGAAGCAACGCACCAGGGCAGCCGGTACGGTTTCGACCGCTGGAGGCGTGCAGCCAATATGTATCTGCTCGAGACGGATGCGGAAAGCGTGTTCTTCGCCGGAGACACGGCACTCACGGCGTCGAGCCACCTTCTTGTGAAGGATTTGCTGTGGCAGTACGGGCGGCAGCTCGACGTAGCCCTGTTACCCATCGGGTATGCTCCGCGGTGGAAGCCAGGATTCCGGCAAGGGCATCTCACCGGCGAAGATGCGCTGGCACTCTTCGAAATTCTCCAGGCGCGCGCCATGCTTCCGTATCATTGGGGTACCTTTCGACATGTCACAGCAACTGCACACGATGCAATCAACCGGTTGCGTACGAAGCTGGAACAATACGCCGGACGAGAGCTTGTGCACATCATAGAGCCAGGCGAGACGTTGGTGGTGGAGGGTGACACCATCCGGCGAGCACGATTGGGATGACGTCGGAGCTGCTCGATAGCTCAGTCGTCGGAGACGACCGGACGATCGCGGCGATCGCAACGGCACCGGGCAGGAGTGCTCTCGCCCTCGTCAGAGTAAGTGGTCCTACCGTCCAAACTCTCGCTCGCGCTCTTCTCCATCCCGCACCATCAATCCCCCGGCGAGCCACGCATGGCATCGTGCGCAATGCGAAGGGCGACGAGATCGACGACGTCATTGCCACCCTTTTCATTGCGCCGCACTCGTTCACGGGCGAGGATCTGCTCGAGATCAGCACCCATGGAGGATTCGTCGTGCCAGCGGCTGTTCTGGCTGCGGCCATCGCTGCGGGCGCTCGCCAGGCGGAGCCGGGAGAGTTCACGCGGCGAGCTGTACTGAATGGAAAGCTCGACCTCTTGCAAGCTGAAGCCATCAGCGACCTCGTGGATGCGCGCAGCACGGCAGCGCATCGGCTCGCCCTTCGACAACTCGACGGCGGGCTCTCACATCGACTTGAAGTCTTGCGAGAACGACTACTGTCGCTGGAAGCTCTACTGGCGTACGACATCGATTTCCCGGAGGAAGACGATGGTCCGGTACCAAGAGAGCGCATCGTTCAGGTTGCTAAAGTACTCGAGGGTGAGCTTATAGCGCTTGCGGCGACTGGTGATCATGGACGTCTCGTCCACGAGGGAGTGCTCGTCGTCCTGGCCGGGGCGCCGAACGTCGGTAAGTCGTCGCTCTTCAATGCTCTCCTCGGGGAAGCGCGTGCCATCGTTACCGACGTGCCGGGCACGACGCGTGATGCCATCGAAGCAGTCCTCGACCTTCCCGGATGGCCACTGAGACTCGTGGATACCGCTGGTCTTCGGGATACGACCGATGTCGTCGAACGAATGGGAGTTGAGACGTCTTCGCGCTATCTGGGAAGAGCGGCTGTGGTATTGGCGTGTATGGACTCCCTGGAATCAGCCGCCGCCCTCGCAGCGTTGGCCGACGAGACGAATGGCGCGGTCATCATGGTGGCGACGAAGGGAGAACTCGTCTCGGATAGTATCAAAGCAAAAGCTGACGTGGTGGTCAGTGCGCACACCGGCGACGGTCTCTCGATCCTCCTCGATCTGGTGGAGGCGCGGCTCGCTAGTGAACAAGGAGTGCCGGTGCTCGACGCTCCCATTCTGACGAGGACCCGTCATCGCGTGGCCGTTGCGGAAGCCAGAAGCGAGATAGGGCTTTTCTTGAGCGCCTGGCGAGACGAGGCACTTCCGGCCTCGGTTGCGGCGACTCATGTGCGCCGAGCAGCCGACGTGCTCACCGAGCTGATTGGTGGGATCTACGTCGATGATGTGCTGGATGTCGTCTTTCGGAGCTTCTGCGTTGGCAAATAGCTGCTATGCTGTAGCCGCGGCGTCACGCGCGAGTTGCGCCAACTCCTCCGAACTCGCACGCACCGCCCAGGCGATCCCGTGCTGTGCGATCGCCGCTTCTACGAGACGAGCCCCGAGAAAGTATCCACTGCGTTCAGGAAGGACGTAACGGTCAACCGTACGAGCTTCATCGCTCATGCCACCAGAGAGATAGCGCAACCGAAGCCCGAGCCCAGCGCGATCCAAGTCCTCCGTGACGGCGCGAGAGATGACAGCTTCCAGTTCTCGCACACGTGCATACTGTCGGCGACCGAATCCGAAGTATTCCCACGCGGCATGTCCCGGACTGATCATTTGCGATACATGGACCGCGAGCCCTTCGTTGACGAGTAACTCCCGAAGAACCGCCTGTCGTCCGGTGTCCCAATACGAGTAGTTTCCGCCTTCCGCCTCAATGAGGTGGCGCATATCGCTTCGGCTCGTGGGCGACGTATAACGGATGGCATGTGCAAACTCGTGCGCGAGCCAGAGCGGAATGAGCTCAGGGTCGAGACCAAGACCCTGCGTCTCCGGATTGGCGACAGAGGTGAAGTGTTCGAGGCACACGAAGGCAACGCCGCGTCCGTCCACCACCAATTCGCCGGCGTTGGCGGCGCCGACACCGACCATGAGCACGATGTCGACATCGACATCCTGTGCCAGCAGCGTGGCGCATCGCTCTTCAGTGGCTCGTGCGAGCGCGACGATGTCGGTGCGCTCGAGCATCTCTGACAGGTCCGTTCGATCGGCGAGTGCGGTCGCGCGCACGACGTCGGCAAAGTGAGGTCCGTCGGGGTCTACGACGTAATTCTGCCAGTAGTGCTCGAGAATTCGTCGGTGGGCCTGGAAGTAGCGTTGATATGCGGCGACGCGGTCGGAGCTATTCAGTACAGCAAAAAAATCTGGCAGCAGGTTGATCAGCATTCGACCGGGAAGCTACCTGCGGGAGGGCGGCGCAAGACCCGTCACACGTACGGGAGCGCCGAAAGCAGGCGCATTGGACGCGGAATGATAGCGGCGACCAAGAGAGCGAACAAGATACAGATCCAACACGATCGAAGTGACACGTGCGGTAGCGAGCGATTGCCGCGGGCGTAGAGACGAGGTTGCCCGTCTAGTGCCGTAACAACGCAGGAAGGAAATCGGACTGGCACAATTCTTTCCTTGTCGTTCCTGCGGAGTAAGTCCAGAAGAGTGGGAGAGGACGATGACGACGCTTCAGCAAATCGAATTGCGCTGTCCCATCTGTGACACGCGGTTCAAGTCTCAGCAGGTGATTTCCACCAACTCCTTTGGTGGAAAGCGCACCGACTTTCACGAACGAGCGGCTGGTACGCAGCCACTTCCGTTCCTGATTCACATGTGCAGCCGCTGTGGCTACTCAGGTGCTGATCGGGACTTCACCGAGGAGGCGGACGTTACGCCGGTGCTGCGCGAGCACGTATGGAACGAACTCGCGCCGCAACTCTCGACGGTGGCCGTTCTGGGCTCCGAGAAATACGAGGCAGCGGCAAAGGTTGCCGAGTGGCAGGCACTGGACGTTCGCCATGTTGCTGACCTCCTGTTACGCGCCGCTTGGTGCTGCGTAGACGAGAGCGACACCGAAGCCGAGCGCTACTTCCGCCGAAAGGCAGCGTGGAAATTCGAGGAAGCTCTGTCGACGTTCGACGGCGTGGCACGCGAAGAGCGTGCTGTGCTCACCTATCTCGTCGGCGAGCTGTGGCGTCGTATTGGAGATACACGGGAGGCCTGCGAGTGGTTCAACCGGGTTCCCTCGGAGATCAACGATGCGAGCACACAACAGTGGGTGATTGATGCGGCGCGTCAACAACGGGACTGTCCGCGCGAGTGGTTTGGCTGATCGAACCAGCCAGGTCGCGGGTCGTATGACGAAAAGCGGGAGCCTTGGACACAAGGCTCCCGCTCTCATTTTGCTCCGAACGCTCAGCGCGTACCAAACAATCGGTCACCCGCGTCGCCCAAGCCTGGGAGGATATACCCCTGCTCGTTCAACTCTCGATCGAGGGCCGCACAGTAGACGATGACGTCTGGATGTGCCTCGGCCAGTCGGCGAACGCCTTCAGGCGCGGCAACGAGACACAAAAAGCGAATACGTGTCGCACCGGCTCGCTTGAGCGACGCGACTGCGGCTGAAGCACTGCCGCCCGTGGCGAGCATGGGGTCGAGCAGAAAGAAGTCGCGCTCTGCCGCATCGCCCGGGACCTTGAAGTAATAGTCCACGGGCTCGAGCGTGTCGTGATCGCGATACAGCCCGATGTGACCGACACGAGCCGCGGGAACGAGTCTCGCCACCCCCTCGACCATACCGAGCCCCGCACGAAGAATGGGCACCAGCGTGAGCTTCTTTCCACTCACGCGCTTCCCGGCTGTTCGTTCGAGTGGAGTCTCGACGGGAGCAGCCTCGAGCGTCAGCTCGCTCGTTGCCTCGTAGGCAATGAGGGTGGCGATCTCGTCGACGAGCTCCTTGAAGATCTTCGTTGGTGTCGCGCGGTCCCGCAGCAAGGAAAGCTTGTGCTGCACAAGCGGATGCGAGACGACACGCAGCGTGGGAAACGCGGGGGTGGTGTCCATGCGCCGGAAGCTAGTAACTTCGCGCACATGAAAGAATACCAGGCGGTAATGCTGCGTCTATCGCGTCACGCACGTGACGACGAAGATGCGTTGACGGACCTGCTGAACGAACGAAGCCGCAGTGGGTGGCACCCGGCGATGATGTCGCAGGACGAAAGTCGGGTGACGATCGTGTTCGTGCGGTCCAGCGACGGTGAGTCCGGATGAAAATCACCTTTGCTGGGGCCGCGCGTGAGGTCACGGGCTCCTGCCATATCGTTGAGGTAGGCGACCGAACCATCCTCCTCGATTGCGGGATGTTTCAGGGCCGACGTTCCGAGACGCGCGCCCGGAACGCCGTGCTACCGATTGATGTAGCCGAGATCGACGCGGTCGTATTGTCGCATGCACACATCGACCACTCGGGTCGCCTGCCGCTCCTCGTCCGGCACGGTTACCGCAATCCGATCTACTGTACGGCGGCAACCCGCGATCTGTCGGCCGTGATGCTCGCCGACTCGGCGCACATCCAGGAAAAGGATGCCGAGTTCCTCGCACGACGGAAGAAGCAGCAGTCAGAGGTCGTGGAGCCGTTGTACGGCATGCGCGACGCAACGATTGCCGCGGAGCGCATGGTCGGAATGCCATACGACACGCCGTTCGACGTGGTGCCTGGCATCCGAGCGACGTTCCATGACGTCGGCCACATCCTCGGCTCGGCTTCCATCGCGCTGGACTGTATAGAGGGTACAACACGAAAGCGGATCATATTTTCCGGCGACGTCGGCCGAGCAGGGCTGCCGATCATCCGTGATCCCACGCCGCCCGGCGGCGGGGCGGACGTCGTGCTCCTCGAGTCCACGTACGGCAATCGCGATCATCCGTCGGTGGCGGGCGCACGCGAGCAGCTCGCAAAGGTGATCACTGAGACTGCAGCGCGTGGCGGAAAGATTCTCATTCCCGCATTCTCGGTGGGCCGAACACAGGAGATCGTCTATGATCTCCACGTGCTGGCTCGCGAAGGGCGGATTCCACAGATCCCGATCTACGTCGACAGCCCGCTGGCCATCGACGCAACGACCGTCTTCGCGATGCATCCGGAAGTATTCGACCACACGGAAGATCTCGTGAAGAAGGTGCAGGACCTGTTTCACTTCACCCAGGTGACCTACACCCGCGAAGCGTCGGAGTCGAAGGCGCTGAACACCCAGCATGGCCCGATGGTCATCATCGCCGCGTCCGGAATGTGCGAGGCCGGCCGCATCCTTCATCATCTGGCGCACAACGCGAGCGATCCGAGGACGACGATCCTGATCGTCGGCTTCCAGGCCGAGCACACGCTCGGGCGACGAATCGTGGATCGTGCACCGATGATACGCGTCTTCGACGAGGAGATTCCGCTGCGGGCTCGCGTCGAGATCCTGAACGGCTATTCGGCGCATGGGGACCGAACGGAGCTCCAGCATTGGCTCGACAGCGTGCGAACCGGCGATCCGCGAGGTTCCACACCGCCCGTCTACCTGGTTCACGGTGAAGCCGCCGCACAAGACGCCTTCGCCAACCAACTGAGGGGCGCTGGCTATCCCTCGGTCCACGCGCCGGAGCGCAACGAGGCGATCACGCTGTGACGAAAGATGATGCGCGCAAGTCGATCGTCGGCGATGCGCGATCGCGCATCGTCCGGTCGGGAATTCGATGCGTCGTGCGGGACGGACTGGCCGCCGCAAGCATGGCGGCAATTGCGGAGGACGCACAGGTCAGCAAGGCCCTTCTGCACTATCACTTTGCAGATCGCGCACAACTACTCAGCGAGATGGTCACGCTGATAGGTCGGCGATTGATCACGCGCGAGCAGGGTGCGCTGGAGCGTGACGAAAGCTCGGCACCGGTGGACGTGCTGTGGCGCTGGCTCGACATGGAGCTAGAGCGCGGGGAGCTCCGCGCCCTGCTCTCGCTGGGAACGCTGCGCGACGGCGCGGTACGCGATGTGGTGGACGAGGTGAGCGCGGCGCGACGCGCGTCCGCCGCCGCGACGGTGCAGTACGTGTTCGCGCGACTCGGCCTCACGGCACGCGTGCCACTCACGCTCATCGCCGACACAATCGTGGCGTTCATCGATGGGTTGGCGCTCGACGCGGAGTCGGGTCGCGAGTCGCGCGTCAGCTTCGACGTGTTCTGGCTTGGCATCTTGAGCCTCGGCGACTGACACCAGACGGACTTCGCCGCTCTCTCCGCGCCGACTAGCTTCCAATCGATGTCTCATCGTCGGTCGTTCCGGGCACGTCTAACGCTCGCGTTGCTCGGTGTCGTGCTACTCGGCTGGGTGGCATCGCTGGGTGCCGTGCTCGCGTGGGAGCGTCACGACCAGACGCGACCAGCGGGAGCGATTGTCGTGCTCGGTGCGGCGCAGTATGTCGGCCGGCCGTCTCCCGTGCTCCGGGCCCGACTCGACCACGCCATCGCACTGTGGCGCCAGCGCCTGGCGCCCATCCTCATCGTGACAGGAGGCCGAGGCACGGGGGATACCACCACCGAGGCCGCCGTGAGCCAGCGGTATGCCATCCAGCGCGGAGTACCCGCCTCGGCGATTCTTCTTGAAACAGAAGGGCGGACTACCAGTCAGTCTATGGCAGGGATTGCCGCGTTGATGGGCAGTCAGCGCCGCAAGGATGTCCTTCTCGTCAGCGACCCCTTTCACATGCTCCGCCTGGTCATTCTGGCGAGACGGCATGGCCTCGAGCCATTCGCCTCGCCGACACCAACCAGCCCGATCGCGGCCAGTCCGGTCGAACGCTGGAAGTACGCTCTGGGTGAATCCGTCAAAGCACCTTTCGCCTTCATCTTCGAGAGGCACAGTCAGTGAGATCACGTTATTTCGTGTCGATGTGCGCATTAATCGCCGCCGCAATGGGTGTGCAGGCCAGCGGGGCACAGTCGGTCCCGCGAATCCCGTTCGAGAAAACCACACTCGCGAACGGCCTCGAGGTCATCCTTCATGAGGATCACTCGACGCCTATCGTGGTCGTCAACACGTGGTACAAGGTCGGTTCCGGTGACGAGAAGCGCGGCCGTACGGGCTTCGCGCACCTGTTCGAGCACATCATGTTCATGGGCTCGCAGAACGTTCCCGTCGGGGCGTTCGACAAATGGCTCGAGACCGCCGGCGCCAACAACAACGGCTCAACGACCGAAGACCGCACGAACTACTACGAGTCAATGCCGTCCAACGCGCTCCCGTTGGCGCTCTGGCTCGACGCGGACCGGATGGGCAAGCTGCTACCCGTGATGGACCAGACGAAGCTCGACCTTCAACGTGACGTGGTAAAGAACGAGCGGCGGCAGCGCGTCGACAACGTGCCGTACGGCAAGTGGAACGAGACGGTCATCGGTGCCTTGTTCCCGTCGACGCATCCGTACAACTGGCCCGTCATCGGCTCGATGGCTGACCTGAGTGCTGCATCGCTGGAGGACGTGAAGGGGTTCTTTCGCACGTACTACGCGCCCAACAACGCCACGATGGTCATCTCGGGCGATTTCAACCGCGACTCGGCGCTGACCTGGGTGAACCGATATTTCGGCGCGATCCCACGTGGTCCGCAGTTGCCTCCGCGGCCGGTCATCCAGGGATTCACGATTCCGCGCGATACGTTCCTCGTGCTCGAGGATCGCGTGACGCTGCCGCGTCTCTACAATACCTGGCACAGCGGGCGGATCTACGCACCGGACGACGCGCCGCTCGACCTTCTCGCCGACGTCCTCGCCGGCGACAAGAACTCGCGCCTGTACAAGCGGCTGGTGTTCGAGATGCAGGTCGCGCAAGACGTGATCGCCTTCAACAACAGCACGAAGCTCGACGGCTACTTCAACGTGTGGGTGACGGCCAAGCCCGGTCACACACCGAGCGAAATGGCGGGACTTGTGGCCGAGGAGATCAACAAGATCGTGAAGGACGGCATCACGCCGCGCGAACTGGCGCGTGCGCAGAACACGCGACGGGCATCGTTCCTGGATCGCATGGCGTCGGTGTATGGGAAGTCGGACCGGCTCGCCGAGTACAACTATTTCGCGGGCAATCCGGACTACTCGCAGCAGGATGCGGCACGCTACGACCGAGTGACCACTGCCGACGTGCAGCGCGTCGCCGCCGCGTATCTCACGAAGCCGAAAGTGGTGCTCACCATCGTGCCTCAAGGAAAGAAGGAGCTCATGGTCACGGGAGGAACCAAGTGATGCGCCGGACACTCCGACTCCACGTTGCGTTGATTGGCGCGACGACGGCCGCCGCGTGTGGCACACCCGTCGTGACGACGTCAAATCCCGTCGTGGTCGTGCCGCCAGCCGAAACCTTCGACCTGACCAAGCCACCGACACTCGGCGCTCCGCCGACGCTGTCCGTGCCCTCCATCGTCACGCGACAGCTTGCCAATGGACTCAGGATCATCGTCGTCGAGCAGCATGAGCTACCGCTCGCCGACATGCTGCTTCAGGTGCGCACTGGCGGCGAAGCTGATCCAGCAGGCAAGCCAGGGGTCGCGGGACTGACGTCGACCATGCTGATGGAAGGCACGACGACGCGCACGTCGCTACAGATCGACGATCAGCAGGCGTTCCTCGGCGTGACCATTTCGGCGGGCAGCGGATGGGAGCAGAGCACCGTCTCGCTGCACACTCCGACCGCGCAGCTCGACAGCTCCATGACGCTGCTGGCGGACATCGCACTGCATCCGGCGATCAATGCCACGGACCTCGAACGTGTACGCAAGGCACGACTGACCGCACTCCAGCAGCAGCGCGATCGCGGACCGGCCATTGCCGACCGTGCGTATGCGGCGGCGCTGTACGGCAGCGACAATGCATACGGCCGTCCGCTGGGCGGAACCGAGCTATCGATCGCTGCGCTGACGCGTGACGATCTCGTACAGTTCTACAGCACCTTCTACCGTCCGAACAACGCAACGCTACTCGTCGTCGGCGACGTGAAGCCGGATGACATCGAGCGGCGGGCACAGGCGCTATTCGGCGCGTGGGCGCGCGCTGACGTGCCGTCGGTAACCGCAGCGAACGCCACCAGCAAGGCAACGACGCTCGTTCTCGTCGACAAACCGGGTGCCGCCCAGTCGTCATTTCGCATTGGAGGTATCGGTGCGGCCCGGTCAACGAAGGACTATTTCGCCCTCCAGGTCATGAACACGATGCTGGGCGGCTCCTTCGGCAGCAGGCTCAACCAGAACCTGCGCGAGAAGCATGGTTACACGTACGGCGCCAGTTCTGGGTTTTCGTATCGCCGTTCCGCTGGGCCCTTCACGGCGAGCGCGGAGGTCGTGACGGCAAAGACCGACTCGGCGCTCATGGAATTCATGAAGGAGCTTTCCGCCATCCGTGACGCGGTGCCAGCCGACGAGCTGGCGCGGGCAAAGCGGTATCTGCAGCTCGGATTGCCACAGGGGTTCGAGACGACGCGGGGTATTGCTGGCCAGCTACTGCCGCTGGTCACGAACGACATCCCGCTCGACTTCTACAATACCGCCGTCCAGCGCATCGGGGCGGTGACGCAGGCAGACATCCAGCGCGTGGCCCGCGAGTACATCGATCCGTCCAGGTTGACGCTCGTGATCGTCGGCGACAAGAAGATGATCGAGCCGGGGATTCGTGCGTTGAATCCGGGCACCATCGTCGTTCGCGACGCACGCGATGTGCTCGGAGCACCGCCAACGCCGTAGAGGATAAACACGTGAGCGAACGAGGGTGCCCGTCACATTGACAGGCACCCTTTTCGTTGTCCCTGTCTGGAATTCGCTGCTACAAATGCCATCCCCAGAGTACAAATTGTACTGATGCGAATTCCGATCGAATCGTTCAAGCTCTCCAACGGGCTGACCGTCGTCCTCTCAGAGGACCATACCGCGCCTATCGTCGCGGTGAATCTCTGGTATCACGTCGGCTCCGCGAATGAGCGGGACGGCCGAACGGGGTTCGCGCACCTGTTCGAACACATGCTCTTCCAGGGGTCGGCCAGCGTGAAGTCGAACGAGCACTTCGAACTCATCCAGCGTGCGGGCGGCACGCTCAACGGATCGACTTGGCTGGACCGGACGAACTACTACGAGACCGTTCCGTCGAACCAGCTCGAGCTGACGATCTGGCTCGAGGCAAATCGCATGGGCTACCTGCTGCCAGCCATGACGCAGCAGAAGCTCGACACTCAGCGCGATGTGGTGCAGAACGAACGCCGCTGGTCGATGGACAACCAGCCCTATGGCACGTGGTGGGAACGGCTGCCGGCACTTGCCTTTCCGCCGGAACATCCGTTCCACCATTCGCTGATCGGATCGATGACGGATCTCGATGCAGCGAGCCTGGACGACATCGCGCATTTCTTCTCCACGTACTACACGCCCGACAATGCCGTGCTGTCCATCGCCGGCGATTTCGAGCCGGCTGAAGCACGCACGATGATCGAGCGTCACTTCGGCGGCATACCCCGAGGCCAGGGCAAGCCGGCATTGCCAGACATGTCGCTGCCGCCGACTTATGGTCGACCCCTGCGGGAGATTGTTTCCGATGACGTGATGCTGTCACGCATGTTCGTAGCGTTTCGCTCGCCCGTATTCGGCAGCGACGAGTACTACGCCGCGAGTGTGACGAGTGCAATCCTGGGCCTCAAGAAAGGAAGCCGGCTGCATCGTGCACTCGTTCGCGAGCAGCAGGTGGCAGCTGAAGCCACCGCGTTCACATACGACCTCGCGAAGGGCAGTGACCTGCTCGTGATCGACGTCACCGCGCGGCCCGAGACGTCGACGGAAACGCTGGAAGTCGCCGTGCACATGGAAATCGATCGCCTTCACAACGAAGGAGTGACTGCGGACGAAATTGCACGCGCCGTCGCGCTGATCGAAACGGATCTCATCGCTTCGCTGCAAAGCGCGGGTGACCGCGCCGATCGGCTGTCGCTGTTCGCAACGTACTTCGGTGACGCCGAGCTGGTGAACGTTCAAGCGGAACGATACCGCGCAGTGACGGTGGCTCGTGTGAATGCTTTCGTGCGCGAGCGACTGTCGCGCAACAACCGAGCTAGCTTGATCTTCGTGCCCCGCGAGCCAGTCGAGGTTCCGCCACAGAATGACCTCGCGATGGCGGAGGTCCCATGAGCGACACGACATTGGCCGCCCCGGCGAGCGAGCCCGCGGCCAAGCCAGCACCGGCTGCTCCACGGGACTATCACTTCCCGCACTTCGAGCGGAGCACGCTGGCGAATGGCATCGAGCTCGTGGTGGCTTCGGTACCCAAGCTCCCACTCGTTACCGTGCTGGCGCTGGTGGAAGGCGGAGCCACCGTCGAGCCGGCGGAGAAGCGCGGTGTTGCGGCGCTGACCGCGCGACTCCTGCTGGAAGGCGCGGCTGGAATGGACGGCGCGGCGCTGGCCGAACGGTTCGAGCGCATCGGATCGTCGGTGGAGGCACACGCTGATTGGGACGTCGCATCCATCTCGCTCACGACGCTGAGCAGCAGGTTGTCCGACGCGCTCGCCCTCGTGTGCGACCTTCTGCGCTCGCCGACCTTTCCCGAGCGGGAAGTGCAGCGGCTCAAAGAGGAGCGGCTCGCCGACCTGTTGCAGCAACTCGCCGAACCGCGCGGGCTCGCCGACGAACAGTTCGCGCACACGCTGTACCACGAAACGGCGCGCTATGCCGCACCCGAGCAGGGCGATGCGGCGAGTGTTCGCACACTGACGCGAGACGACGTGTCGCAGTTTCACGCCGCGCGCTATCAGCCGGCCGGAACGACGCTGGTGTTCGCTGGCGACGTAACAATGGACACGGCGGCCGCACTCGCCGAATCACTGTTCGGTGACTGGACCGGCGAACGCCCCTCAGTCGCGCCGAGCGGTATCGACGCCGTACGGGCGGGCAAGGCAGTTCGCGTAGTCTCGAAGACAGATGCGCCGCAGTCGGAGCTCCGTGTAGGACATCGCGGATTGCCGCGCAACACGCCTGACTACTTCGACGCCGTGGTCATGAATGCGGTGCTGGGTGGACTCTTCTCGTCGCGCATCAACCTCAACCTGCGCGAGGTCCACGGATATACCTACGGTGCCTCTTCGTCGTTCGACTGGCGGCGCGGCACGGGTCCATTCGTCGTGCAGACCGCTGTAAAGAGTGACGTCACCGGCGCAGCGGTGCAGGAGATCCTCAGCGAGATCGAGCGCGTGCGCACCACGGCGATCAGCGAAGACGAGTTGACGCTTGCCACGAGCTATCTCGATGGCGTGTTCCCGATTCGCTACGAGACGACGGCGGCGATCGCCAGTGCGCTCGCCAACATGGTCATCCACGGCTTGCCCGAGGACTACTATGACGAGTATCGCGCGCACGTGCGCGGCGTGACGACGGCAGGAGTGCTGCGCGCAGCGCAGCAACATCTGCATCCCGACGAATTGCGCATCGTCGTCGTCGGCGATCCGGCGGTGGTTGCGGCGGCTGTCGAAGCGGTAACTGGAGTGACCCCCGAGATCATCACGGGTGAAAGCGGCGAGGTGCCGGCATGACGCCGGCCAGGAAGAAAGCGCCACTCAAGCAGGGGCCGCCGGTGGTGACGACGGAAGAGCTGCTCGGACGAAAAAAGGGCGCGAAGGCGGCGGCACAACTCGACAGCACCGAGTTGTATCGGGGGAAGATCTTCACGCTCGATCGCGACACTGTACGCTTCCCCGACGATACCACCGCGGAGATGGACATCTGCCGTCATCCCGGCGCGGCAGCGGTCGTCCCGTTCCTGAGTGATCCGCTTGGCGACGAGCCGCAGATCCTGATGATCCGGCAATATCGCTATGCGGCGGGCGGGTACATCTACGAAATCCCTGCGGGGCGGCTCGATGCTGATGAGACTCCCGCGACCTGCGCGGAACGGGAACTCAAAGAGGAAACGGGTTGCTCGGCCGAGAAATTCGAGCCGCTGACATCCATCCTGACGACGCCTGGGTTCACGGATGAGGTCATTCACCTCTTCATGGCCACGGGCCTGACGCATGGCGAACCCAACCGCGAGGCAGATGAGTTCGTCGATTTGGTCATCATGCGGTTGTCGGAGGCGCTCGAGCGGATCAACGCCGGGGAGATCGTGGACTCGAAGACCGCGATTGCGCTGATGTTCGCCGCTGGGTTCAAGACGGGGGCTTGAAAAGAACAGGTCCCTCGCTGCGCTCGGGACGACAAAAAACAATAGCCGCCTATTTGGCGGACAGCGGAAACCAGAATGCCCTCGGATGTGTCGAAAGTGGACACTGGACGAGGGCATTCTCGCACGGTGTGCCAAAAAGAGGACAAAAGATAAATGGCAAATCCAACCGTCGGAATCAAATAAATAGTGTAAGCCGTTGTCAGTACGTAAGTTAAAAAATGTTCCCTGGTTCCCTCAACTCGGCATGGCCCCTGCTTTTACTAGTGGCGCAAAGGGACGAAAGCAGAGGAGCACAGGAACGAAACCTGATTTGTCCGAGAGTTTCCTTTCGCAGGGCTTGGGGGATAAGACCATGGCTGACATCGCAATGAAGCGGACTGCCCGACAGGGGCCTTCGATCCGCGAACAACTTCGGGCGATGGACGACGCTGAAATCGTCACGTCCTTCCTTGGCGGCGAAGAGCGGGCGTTTCAGGAGCTCGTCGAGCGTTACCAGACGCGCCTGCTGAACTTTATCTATCGCACCATCGGTGACCGCGAGAAGGCGGAGGACCTGGTCCAGGAAGTCTTCATCCGCGTCTACCGTCACCTGCATCGCTTCGACCGCTCGAAGAAGTTCTCGACCTGGGCCTACACGATCGCCTCGAACCTGGCCAAGAACGAGTTGCGCAATCGCTCGCGGAACCCGCTGGTGCTGTTCCAGACCATCAAGGGCAACTGGGACGACGATGACCGCCCGTTGCAGTTCGAGGACACGACGGCGCGTCCGGATGATCTCTACCGCAAGCGTCACCTGCGAGAGCTCGTGGCCGAGACGGTGGCAAAGCTGCCGGAGCATCACCGCCAGGTATTCGTGCTGCGCGAGCTGGAAGGAAAGTCGTACGAAGAGATCGCCGAGATCACGGACTGCAACCTCGGCACGGTGAAATCGCGACTCAACCGGGCGCGGAATGCGTTCGCAGAAATCATCGAGCCCTGGGTGGACTAGGCCGTCTCGCAGGTTGCAGGACGGGAGTGGGGAAGCACGACAGGAAACGGCCGTAGCGCTCGGGAGGCGCTGCGGCCGTCCTGCGTGTATGATCTGTCTGTCACGCCGGAACAGCCCCGCGTACGGAGGGTACGGAAGGCATCGAATCAGCCCCTTACTCGCAACCAGGTATCATGAACTGTCGGGAGTTTCGGCGAAAGCACGATGCCTACATAGACGACACGCTGAGTGGCGTGGAGCTCGAGGGGATGGGCAACCATCGCCGCACCTGCAAACCGTGCGCACATCTCGACACGCGCATTCGTCGCTCACTGCTCGTCGCGCACAACCTTCCGGCGATCCAGCCCTCGGCGGCATTCAGCGAGCGGCTGCAGGCACGTCTTCGTGCCGAGCGGATGTCGATGGACCTGGTGCGTGAGACTCAGGCTCCGTTCACCGCGCGTCGGTGGTACCCGCTTTCCGCGAATGCCTTCACGGCGATTGCCGCCGGCATGCTTGCCGCTGCGGGGCTCGCGACAGCCGTGTCGCTGTCGGATTCTCGCAACGACGTAATTCGTCTCGCGCCGGTGATTGCGTCGCGTCCCGAGACAGAGCCGTCGGTGCTGATGCCGTCGACGATGATCGCCGCGGTGCCTGCCGGCATGCCGATGTGGCCTGCCGTGTTCGTCGCGCAGCAAGCACCCTGGCACTTTGCGAGTGACGCTGCGGGCACCCGCTAGCTGAGCGCAGTCGTCCGCAATCTCGTTGCGGACGGTCCCGTCGTCCTCGCATCGCCGTATATTTTGCGAATGGCGTCCGCCGGCGAGAAAGCACTCCATGCCGCGCTGAAGAAGCGCGAATTCGATCCCGTCTACTACTTCCACGGAGACGACGACTTCCTCAAGGACCGCAGCGTCCGTGAGCTCGTCGACGCTGCGGTCGATCCGTCTACGCGCGACTTCAATCTCGAGCATCGCCGGGGCGCCGACCTCGACACGGAAGCGCTGGATTTACTGCTCAGCACTCCGCCAATGCTCGCTGAACGGCGGGTCGTCGTGGTGCGCGATGTGGACAAGCTGAAGAAGGATGCACGCAAGCTGCTCGACGCGTACCTGAAGCGGCCGCAGCCGGATTGCGTGCTGGTGCTCGTGTCACCGAGCGGAGTAAAGTCGGAAAAGGGACTCACCGACCGCAGTACCGCAGTAGAATTCGCGCCGCTCGCAGGTGATCGCCTGCCAAAGTGGGTGGCCTATCAAGTGGAGAGCGTCCTCGGCGGATCGATTACACCGGATGCCGTATCGCTGCTCGTCGAAGTCGTCGGCGAAGATCTTTCGCAGCTCGCTGTGGAACTCGAAAAGTTGGCAAGCTATTCGGAGGGTGTCATCGACGAGGCTGCGGTTTCAGCCGTCGTTGGAGTGCGGAGAGAGGAATCGCTTGGCGCGTTGCTCGATGCGATCGCAGCTCGTGATGCATCGCGGGCAATGGAGTTGCTCCCCGGCGTGATGCAGCAGCCGAAGATGAACGCGGTACTTCTCACGATGCATCTCACGACGCAGACGATGGCGCTCGCGTATGGGGAAGCGGCACGTGCACGTGGTGTGCAACCCCGTTCGCTCTACAACGAATTCATGTCGTTGTTGAAGGAGACCGGGGCATTTCCCGGGCGGCCGTGGGGTGAGGCCGTGAACGCATGGACGAAGTACTCCGATCGCTGGTCAGCCGAAGCGTTGGATTCCGCGCTCGCCACGTTGCTTGCGACGGATGAAGCGCTCAAGGACACCCGAGTCTCGTCCGAAGAGCAAGTGTTCACGTCGCTCGTATTGGCGCTGTGTAGCGTCGGTACGTCGCGCCGCGCGGCCTGATCGCGCGCTACCCTCAGCACATCCGATGCGACGCTCCGTCCTCCTCATCGCACTCTTCGTCGCCTGTGGCGCTCACGCCGCAAGCGCCCAAACCACCACGTCCCCCCCGAACGACTCGCTCTTCCGGCGCGCGCGGCGCATGGTCGGCGAGGGCAATGGTGCGGCGGGCCGGGCGATGGTGGATTCGCTGCTCAAGCGCGCCGAGGAGGGCACCACGGCATATGGTGATGCGCTCTTCTGGCGCGGCGCGCTAGCGCAGACGGCAGCGGAGGCAGAGGGTGACTATCGGCGCGTGATCGTGGAGTATCCGCTGTCGCACTATTCAGACGACGCGCTGCTCGCCATCGTGGAGCTCGAGCAGGCCCGCGGCGATCGAGCGGGCGCGCTCGCGCACCTGCAGCGGTTCGTGCGTGAGCATCCCGTGAGCTCGGCGCGTGGCATCGCGGCCCTGGCGGCGGCACGTCTCGCGTTCGACCAGCGTGACACCAAGGTCGGCTGCGCAATGATCACGGAGGCGCGGGCATCGGTGTCGTCGACGGATGTCGAGCTGCGAAACCAGATCGACTACTTCGGCTCGAAGTGTGTGAATGCGCCCACCGAAGTTGCCGTTGCACCGGCGCCGAGTGCGCCGGTGACGCCGTCGCGCGACACGACGCCGACGCCGACGAAGAAACCGGCAGCAACGCCAACGAAGAAGCCAGACGCTCCTACAGCCAAGAAACCAGACGCTCCGCCGACCAAGACGCCGGCCAACGTACCGACGAAGGTTCCTTCGACGGACAGCGTCAAGCCGCAGCCGAACCCGGCAGCTCCCGCGCCATCCAGGACAAAGGGCAGCTATACCATCCAGCTTGCGGCGTACGGCACGCGCGCCGACGCCGACGCGCTGGTGAAAAAGCTCCAGACCAAGGGCGTCACAGCGCGGGTGAGTGGCGAGAAGAAACCATTCCGTGTGCGTCTCGACTTCTATCCCACGCGCCAGGCAGCGGCGGCGGAAGTCGCGTCGCTCAAGGAGCGCGGCATCATCGGCTTCGTCACCGAAGAGCGAGCGCCGGCAGGCAAGTCGCCGTGAGCGGTGCCGTGGCGACACCCTTGATGCAACAGTACCGGGAGATCAAGGCTCGGCACCAGAGTGCCATCCTGTTTTTCCGGATGGGGGACTTCTACGAGATGTTTTACGAAGACGCCGAGACGGCAGCACGAGTACTCGGTCTCACGCTGACGGCGCGCAACAACGGCGGCGCCAATGAAGTGCCCCTGGCAGGCGTGCCGGTAAAGTCCGGGCCGGACTATCTGCGCCGTCTCGTACAGCAGGGGTACCGTGTCGCCATCTGTGAGCAGGTGGAGGATCCCAAGGTCGCAAGGGGAATCGTGCGCCGCGAAGTCGTGGAGACGATCTCGCCAGGCGTCGCATTCGCCGATGACCTGCTCGACGGCGCCCGCAACAACTTTGTCGTCGCGGTGGGGACGATCGCCAATGGCTTCATCGGGATCGCGGCAGCCGATGTATCGACGGGAGAATTCCGTCTCACGGTGACTCCCGTGGCAGAAGTCGATACGGCGCTCGCACGATTCGCCCCGCGTGAGATCGTAGTGCCCAAAGGTGCCGATTCGCTGCCGCGCAGCGGAGCACTCGACGGTGTGCTCGTCACGGAACGCGACGCGTGGGAGTTCGACGAGGCGATGGCGCGCGATGACATCGCGCGCCATTTCGACGTGCGCGGACTGGATGGGCTGGGATTGGGCAGTGAAGACGGACAGGCCATCGCCGTTGCCGGAGCGCTCCTGCGGTACCTGAAAGAGATGCAGCCGTCCGGAGTGCCGCAGCTCGCGCGTCCGACGATCGAACGCGCCGGCGGCACGATGCCGCTGGACGAGATGACGCGCCGCAATCTCGAGCTGGTGGAATCACTACGCGGCGTGGACACGACAGGAACGCTGCTGGCCGTGCTCGATCGCACGATGACGCCGATGGGCACGCGTCTCCTGCGACAATGGCTGTTGGCTCCACTGGTGGACCGGAAACGCATCGATCTCCGGCTCGATGCCGTGAATGGGCTCGTGAGCGACGCCAGTGCACGCGACGCATTGCGGGCCGCACTCGACGGCGTGCGCGACGTGGAGCGACTTGGCAGCAAGGCCGCCGCAGGGCGCGCGACACCGCGCGAGCTCGCGGCGCTCGGCGCGTCGCTCGGACGCCTGCCCGAGGTCGAAGCCGCGGCCGCGCGGCTCAACGGCGCGGGTGTGATCGGACGCTTGATGCAGCAGTGGGACAGTTGCGCGGAGATGGCGACGGCTGTGCGTGCCACGTTGGTGGAGCGTCCGCCGCTGCAGCTTGGCGACGATGCGACGATTGCCTCGGGCGTGGACCCCGAGCTCGACGAGTTGCGACAGTTGCGCGACGGCGGCAAGGATGCAATTGCGGCAATCCAGAACGAGGAGCGCGCGCGCACCGGCATTCCGTCGCTCAAGGTGGGCTTCAATCGCGTGTTCGGCTACTTCATCGAAGTGACGAACGCCAATCGCGAGCTCGTTCCCGCCGACTATCAGCGACGCCAGACGCTGACAGGCGCTGAACGGTATGTCACTCCCGCGCTGAAGGAGTATGAGGAGAAGGTGCTGACCGCGAGCGAGCGCATCGAGACGCGTGAGCGGTCGTTGTTCGAGACCCTGCGTGCGTCGGTGGGGCGCGAGATCGTGCGCGTGCAATGCTCCGGTCGCATCGTCGCTGAACTCGACGTGCTATCGGCACTCGCGGACGTGGCGGCGCGAGAAGGGTATGCTCGACCGACGCTCACGGATGGATTCGACCTCGTGATCACCGGCGGTCGTCATCCCGTGGTAGAGCGGATGATGCCGCGTGACAAGTTCATCCCGAACGACGTGACACTCGTCGCGGACGCGAGGCTGATCATCCTGACGGGCCCGAACATGGCGGGCAAGAGCACGATCCTTCGCCAGGTGGGATTGATCGTGCTGATGGCGCAGGTGGGAAGCTTCGTTCCGGCGACGTCGGCGACGATTGGCGTGTGCGACCGGCTGTTCACGCGCGTGGGCGCGAGCGACAACCTCGTCCGCGGGCAATCCACGTTCATGGTGGAGATGGCGGAGACGAGTGCCATTCTTCACACGGCAACGGCGCGCAGCCTCGTGCTACTCGATGAGATCGGCCGAGGGACGAGCACGTACGACGGTGTGTCGATTGCGTGGGCGGTGAGCGAGCACCTGCATGACCATGTGGGCTGCAAGACGATCTTTGCGACGCACTATCACGAGCTGGTGCAATTGGCAGACGAATTAGTAGCCGTACGCAACTATAACGTCGGCGTGCGCGAAGTCGGCGACCAGATCCTGTTCCTGCACCGGTTGCAGCCCGGTGGAGCGGACCGATCGTACGGCATCGAAGTAGGAAAGCTCGCGGGGCTGCCCGCGCCAGTGATTGCCCGCGCGCGCACGGTGCTCGCGCTGCTCGAGGGGGAGGCGGAGCATCTCGTGCCGGCGCTGGCGCCTGCGGTGGCGGGTGCGAAGCGGCCTCGCGCGACCGCGGTGGCGCCCGACCAGTTCGCGCTGTTCGCTCCGGCGGCGCGCCATGTCGTCGTGGATCGGCTGCGCGCGGCCGATGTCAACACCCTCACGCCACTCGCGGCGCTGCAGCTCCTGGCGGAGCTCGCCGAGCAGGCCAGGCAGTGAGCGCGCACCGGAAACTGCTGGCGGTGTTGCTCGTTGCCGTGACTGCCTGCGCGGAGAAGGACAGCACGCAGAAGATGGCGCAGGCACTGCAGGTGGGAACGGCGCATCCGGATGAAGTGCCCAAGGTGCTGAACACGGAGCTGCCCTTTCGCTATCCAGCCGCGCTCTATGCGGGGCGCGTGCAGGGCAATGTCACATTGCGGCTCTTCGTGGATCACGACGGTCAGGTGCGATCGGATTCGACGCGCATCGAGGAGTCGAGTGGCTACGCCGCGCTGGACTCAGCGGCAGTGAAGGGCTCACAGGAGCTACGTTTCGTTCCGGCGAAACTGCGGGGAGAGGCCATGGCGACCACGGTGCTCTTTCCCGTCTACTTCCGTCATCCGGAGGCCCATGCGCTTCCGGGCGACACCATCCTGAACAAGCGCGGACTTGCTCCATGATGCGTAACACCCGCCCGTACGACAGCGTGATCGACACGATCGGCTGGACGCCATTGATCCGGCTGCACCGTATCACCCGAGGGATCCGCACGCCGGTGTACGGCAAGGCGGAATTCTTCAATCCGGGCGGCTCGGTGAAGGACCGCATCGGGATGCCGATCATCGAGCAGGCAGAGCGCGAGGGAAAGCTCAAGCCGGGCGGGACGATCGTGGAAGGCACGAGCGGCAACACCGGCGTGGGCCTCGCGATCGCGGCGGCGCTCAAGGGCTACAAATGCATCTTCACGATGCCCGACAAGATGTCGCAGGAAAAGGTGCGCCTGCTCAAGGCCTTTGGTGCGGACGTGATCATCACGCCGACTGCGGTGGCGCCAGATCATCCGGACAACTACGTGATGATGGCGAAGCGCATCGCCGAGGAGACGCCGAACGCGATCCTTGCGAACCAGTTCTACAACCAGGCGAATCCCGACGCGCACTATGCGACGACGGGTCCGGAATTGTGGGAGCAGACAGAAGGACGCATCACGCACTTCGTGGCGGCAGCAGGCACGGGTGGTACGATCACCGGAGTGGGACGGTTCCTCAAGGAGAAGAACCCGAAGATCAAGATCATCGCGGGCGATCCGCAGGGGTCGATTCTCGCGGAGCTGTGGCGGAGCAAGGGGACGAACAAGATCGAGGGAGCGCCGTACAAGATCGAAGGCATCGGGCAGGACAAATTGCCGAGCACGCTCGACCTGTCGGTCGTCAACGATTATCGCACCGTGAGCGACCGCGACTCCTTCGCAATGGCTCGGCGGCTCACGCGCGAGGAGGGACTATTCGTGGGTGGGTCGGCGGGGCTGATCACGCACATCGCCCTGCAGGTCGCGCGCGAAGTGGATGATCCCGAGGCGTGTGTCGTGACCTTCCTCTGCGACACGGGCGAGCGATACCTCTCGAAGCTGTACAACGACGAATGGATGCGAGAGAACCAGCTGCTCGAGCCGGACCGCGTGACGCTCGGTGATCTCGTCGATCACAAGGGCGACGGCGCGCCAGCGGCGGTGGTGAGCACGGCGCCAGGCCAGATGGTGCGTCAGGCGCTCGGGCTCATGCGTCTCCACGACGTATCGCAGCTGCCGGTGCTCGACGGTGGAGCGTGCGTGGGCAGCGTCACGGAGTATGCGCTGACACAGCGCGGGCTCGAGAGCTCGCGGTTCCTCGATGCCGTCGTGGGCGAGGTGATGGACGAGGCGTTTCCGGTGATCGATGCCGCGCAGGCGGTGGAGTCGGTCCAGAAGCTGCTATCGAAAGCGACCCCTGCGGTGCTGGTGTCCGAAGGTGGGACGATATCGGGGATCGTCACGAGGAGTGACATGCTCGCATACCTCATGAACAGGTGACAGGTGAGAGGTAAGAGGTAAGCGGTGAGAGGTGAGAGGAGAACCAATCCCCAACGAAACAGGTAACGGTGCGGATAACGGTGTTGATGGGCGGGACCTCCTCCGAGCGCGATGTGTCGTTGGCGTCGGGGCTGCGGATTGCCGAAGCGCTCAGGACGCGCGGGCACGCGGTGGCCGCGGTGGATACGGCCAAGGGCGGGCTGAGCGAGGAGGACGAGCGGCGGCTGATCGCCGCCGGCGTGGTGAAACAGCTCCCGCCGACGCCGGAAGAGCTCGCACGGATGAAGGCCGAATCGCTGGCGGAAACTGCCGCGAGGCTTCCCAGGCGGGGAGACTGTGACGTCGCCTTCCTAGCGCTCCACGGCGGATCGGGCGAAGATGGGACCATCCAGGCGCTGCTCGATCTTGCCGGCGTGCCCTACACGGGCAGCGGGCACATGGCTAGCGCACTGGCGATGGACAAGGATCTTTCCAAGCATCTCATGCGCGCGTACGGCGTGACGACGGCAGACTGGCTCATGGCGAACGATCCGTCGCGGCTGCCGGACGTGGAGCACGTGGTGTCGACGCTGGGGTTGCCGCTGATCGTGAAGCCGTCGAAGCAGGGATCGACTGTGGGGCTGGCGATCGTGAAGGAGCGCTCCCAGCTCGAGCCAGCGATTCGGGAGGCGTTCAAGCACGACGACGAGGTGATGCTCGAGCAGTTCATCGCGGGGCGCGAACTGACGGTGGCCATTCTGGGTGATGTGGCGCTGCCGGCGGGCGAGATCATCTCGAAGAAGGAGATCTACGACTATGAGGCGAAGTACACGCCGGGGATGGCGGAGGAGATCTTTCCGGCGGCCTTGAGCGAGACGGAAGCAGCAGGAGTGCAGGATCAGGCACAGCGGACATTCGCCGCATTGAAGTTGAGCGGCTGTGCACGCATAGATTTCCGCATGACGACTGATGGACAGTTCTACTGCCTCGAGGCCAATACACTTCCCGGAATGACGGCGACCAGTCTTGTACCCCAGGCAGCAGCGGCAGCAGGGATCACCTTTCCGGAGCTGTGTGAGCAGATCGCGCTGTTGGCGACGGATGCGCGAGCCAACTCACAGGCGCCGTCATGAGTCCCGCACGCAGTCCCAGACTTCCGAGCCTGAGTGCGGCGCTCGCGGGCATCCCGGCAAGTGTCCAGACACTGGGCCCGTGGACTGGACGCCGACAGCTGTTCGTGAAGTTCGCCGGTGAGGCGGAGACGGCCACGATCTACACGGCCGAAGCGCTCCGCGGCGAGCTCACCCGTCTCACGGGTCGTTCACGGTACCACTCCGTGGCAATCGTGGGCCGCGATGCGCTGGCGGAGGAGGAGTTTCTGCTGGCGGCGTTCAACGAGACGGGCCCACTGCCGGTGATGATCGATCACGACGGACAGCGGCCGGAAGCGTTGGAGCGGCTCCTGCATGCGCTCGCGATGGTGCAAGTGACGCTGGATGGGAGCGAAGGGGCCTCGGCGATCGAGCACGTATGTGCGACGATCGCGCTGGCGGCCAAGAAGCAGGTGGCGCATGCGGTGGCGATCGTGCCGCACGAGACGATGAGTGACGGCCCGCTTTTACGGATCGTCGAGCAGGTACACGAAGCGAGCGCGGACGCGCAGATCGTCGTCCATCCGGTGGTGGAGCGGGAAGTGGAGCGCGACCGGCGGTGGGTGCTGTGGCTCCAGCAGGCGATGGCGGTGCACATCGACGTGCGCATCCTGCCGAGGTGGCCAGCGGCGGCGGCGCGGTGATGATGGGTGAAACGGACCGGAACTCGCAACAAAGGTTCCGGTTAGTACGTTGAAGAAAGAGGAGCTCGCGCGGTGCGAGCGCATTCCCGTTCAGCAGCTGCATCGCAGCATCGGCAGATGGCGACATCACTCCCATACGACGAGCACGACGCCCCACGCATGACGCGCGGCGTACGCGTGCTGCTCGCGATCTGCGCCGCGATGCTGTTCCTGCAGTGGACGCTCGTGAGCGATGCCGACGCGTTCGCGGTGCTGGGCTTCCAGGACGGAAGTCTTCAGCGCACGCTGTGGAGTGCGCTCACCTACATGTTCGTGCACTACGGGCTGTGGCACCTCGCGCTCAACATGTACGGACTGATCATGTTCGGCCCGCGCCTCGAGGCCGCGATGGGGACCCGCGGCTTCACGCTCTACTTCCTGTGGTGCGGGCTGGGCGGCGCGATGTTCCACCTGCTGTTCGTGCGCACCGGGCTGCTCATCGGGTCGTCCGCTGCGGTGTTCGGGGTGATGTTCGCGTACTGCCAGCAGTGGCCGCGGGAAGAGGTGGGGCTGTTCGGCACGGTGCCGATTCGTGCGTGGACGCTGGTGGTCATGCTCGTGGCCGCGAATCTCGCGCTGGGGCTCGTGAGCGCGGGGGATCCTGCGGCGGGCGGCGAACGCTGGGCATATGCGGCGCACCTGGGCGGCTTGGCCTTCGGCTGGCTGTACTTCCGGACGCCGCCCGCGGCGAGCCTGGACCGCCTGCGTCAGCGCATCTCGCCAGCGCCGGACTACCCGGAGGAGACGCCACCGAGGGCGATTCCGCGCACGTTGCCACGGGCGCGGGCGCAGCGCGACGAGGTGGATGAGATCGTCGCGAAGAGCAAGGCGGTGGCGGCGCAGAAGCGTCCGGCGGCACGGGCTACGGCAACGCCGGTGCGGACGTCGTCGGAGGCGCGGGCCTCGGAGCTGGATCGAGTGCTCGACAAGATCTCGTCATCCGGGCTGGACAGCCTGTCGAGCGACGAGCGCGCGGTGCTGGACGAGATGGCGCGCCGACTCCGCGGAGAGGAGTAGCGAAAGAGGGGTTGGCCGAAAAAAAGAGCCCCCTGGACTTGCCAGGGGGCAGTACCACCAGGCCGTTCTCCCGGTGGCAACGGCCGGCCCAGAGGGGACCGGCACGGCGTCAACATACGATAGGCGACACATCCTGCGCCAGAGTCACCTTGGCCGGATTGATTATTGTTCGTCCATGCCACGACCTGACTTGCTGGAGACGTTTCCGAATCCGTACCCGGGCCGCCCGTACGAGATCGAGATGGAGTGCCCGGAATTCACGTCGCTCTGCCCCATGGGGGGCATCGAGTCGGACGCCGCCGAGCTGAAAGCGCTGGAGGGTGGCGCACCAGACTTCGCGACGATGCACATCAACTACATCCCCGGCGACGTGTGTGTGGAGCTCAAGAGCCTCAAGCTCTACCTGTGGAGCTTTCGGAACGACGGGATCTTCTACGAGCGCGCGGTGAACCGCATCCTGGACGACGTGTCGGCGGCGGTTCAGCCCGTGTGGATGGAGGTCGTCGGCGACTTCAACATCCGCGGCGGGATCAAGAGTGTGATCCGGGCGCGGGTCGGGGCGCGTTCGTCGTCCGAAAAGTGACGGGGCGATAGGCCCCGCGGGTCAGTGCACAGTTGGGCGACGCCAACGGCTGGTGCACGCGTAACTTGTGTGGCGCTCGTACGATGTGACCCACCGGTTACGATCTTCTCTTGCTGGACCGGGCTGCGTCACCCTAGCTTTTGGGCCTCCTCCCTTCTCCTCCCAGAGAGCATTCATGTTGAAAATCCGAACGCTTTTCGGCGTTGCCGCCGTTCTTGCGCTTCTCTCGATTTCCGCTACATCCGTTTCTGCTCAGGGTGTGACGACCGGTGGGCTCACCGGAACGATCACCGACGCCACTGGTGCAACGATCGAAGCTGCCCAGATCCAGGTGCGCAACCCGCGCACCGGGTACAACATCGGTGCAACATCCCGTTCGTCGGGACAGTACACGATCCAGGGCATCGAGCCGAACCAGGGCTACATCATCACCGTCCGCCGCATCGGCTACGCGCCGATGACCCGCGACGGCGTCGTCATCTCGCTTGGCCAGACGCGCCGCGAAGATTTCAGGATGACACGCGAGGTGCAGACGCTGGGCGAAGTGTCGATCACCGCGTCCACGACGGATGCCGTGATCAACGCATCGAAGACGGGAACGAGCACCTCGATCTCGGATTCTGCGCTCCGTCGGCTGCCGACGATCAATCGCAACTTCACCGACTTCGTGCAGCTCGTGCCGCAGGTATCCACGTCGGGCGGTGTCGGCCTGTCGGGCGGCGGTGCGAACCTTCGCCAGAACTCCATCCAGATCGATGGCGCCCAGGCCGGCGACCTGTTCGGCCTTGGCACGTCGGGCCAGGCCGGTGCCTCGGCGAATGCGAAGTCGATTCCGCTCGATGCCGTGAAGGAGTACCAGGTGCTGCTGTCCCCGTTCGACGTGCGGCAGGGCAGCTTCGGCGGCATGCTGATCAATGCGGTGACGAAGAGCGGCACGAACGAATGGCACGGCACGCTGTACGGTGACTCGCGCACGCAGAGCCTCACGCGCTCGCAGCCGTATCTTCAGGCGTACAAGTCGCAGCACGTCAGTGCATCTGCCGGCGGCCCGCTGGTCAAGGACAAGATCTTCATCTTCGCCAGCGGCGAGCTCCAGAAGCTCGACCAGCCGGCCTCCGGCTCCTACCTCGGCGCTCCGGACCAGTTCGTGACGCAGTCGACGATCGATGGTGTGACCACGGCTGCCGCGAAGTATGGGCTCACCAATCCCGGCACCGGCGAGCAGGTATTCAAGAAGAACCCGAACAGGAACGCCTTCGTCCGCATGGACGCGTACCTGCCGATGTCCACGCGCCTCGTGATGCGGTACAACTACGCGTCGGCCGACAACAAGGTGTTCAGCCGCGGCCTCGCGACGTCCGCCACGCCGAACTTCAACCTGACGTCGAGCGGGTACGACCTGAGCAACACGTCGAAGAGCAGTGTCATCGAACTGCTCACGAATACGTCGAGCGGGGTGTACAACGAGTTCCTCGCGAACTACTCGACGATCAAGGACTTCCGCACGGTGCCTGTTGTCTTCCCGTTCCTCACCATCCGCGGCGTCGCCCGTACCGATGACCCGACGAAGACGGTCAACTTCGTCCTGGGAACGGAGAACTCGTCGCAGGCCAATTCGCTCGACCAGCGCACGTTCGAACTGACGGACAACCTCACCATTCCGTTCGGGACGCACGCCGTCACGGTCGGCGGCAAGGCGCTGTATTACAAGTCGATCAACCTGTTCGCGCAGAACTCGTTTGGAAACTGGACGTTCAACAACCTGAACGACTTCAACAACGGTGTCGCGTCGTCCTACGTCATCAGCGCGCCGGCACCCACCGATCCATACAACGGATTGGCCACGATCAGGGCCGCGACGTACAGCGCCTACATCGAGGATGCATGGCAGGCCACGCCGACGCTGTCGCTCAACTTCGGCCTGCGCATGGACAAACCGAAGTTCGACAACGTGCCGCCGCTCAACCAGGAAGTGCTCACGGACTACAATTGCTCCACGAGCAGCGTGCCGAGCCAGGCGCAGTTCTCGCCGAGGTTCGGCTTCAACTGGGACGTGACGGGCAACCAGGTGAACCAGCTGCGCGGTGGCGTGGGCTCCTTCAGCGGCCCGACGCCCTTCGTGTATCTCTCGAATGCGTTCGGCAACTCGGGCCTGAGCGGCTATTCGTCGATCACCTGCAACGGCGCTGCGCTGAGCAACACGTCCACGACGTCGGCTGGTGTGCCGGCGTTCAACGCGGCAAACGCGGCAACTCCGCCGCTCAAGTGCCTCGATGGCGTGAAGCCGAATGGCACGGCAGCACCGGGCGCGTCGATCTCCGGTCCAAGTGCCGGCGCCGCGGTGAACACGATCGATCCGGACTTCAAAAACCCGAAGTACCTGAAGGCGACGCTCGGATTCGATCATCGCTTCAACAACGGAATCGTCAGCACGCTCGAGGGCCTCTACTCGCGCTCGCAGAACAACGCGTTCTATCGCAACCTGGTTCTGCCGGCCAATCCAGTGGCGCAGGATTCCCATGGTCGCCAGCTGTACGGAACGCTCACGACCGCGGGCGCGACGATCACGCCGAATGGGCCGCGCACTCAGGTGCTCGACGTCACGAACGCGTCGGGCGACTACACGTGGAGCGTGACGGGACAGCTCCAGAAGTCGTTCACGGACAACTTCGACGGCTCCCTCGCCTACACGCACCAGGTGTCGCGCGACGTGGTGTCGGTGACGAGCAGCACGGCCGGCTCGAACTATCGCTACCAGCGTGACGTGAGCGGCCGCCTGGACGACAGGAGCGTGGGCAAGTCCAAGTACGACCAGCCGCACCGCATCATCGCGACGGGCTCGTACCGGTTCCCGACGTTCACGGACGTGTCGGTGATCTACACGGGCAATTCCGGCTCACCGTACGACTACGTCTACGGCGCAAGCGGCGGCACCACAGGCGACCTGAATGCCGACGGCCAGTCGCAGAACGACCTGATCTACGTGCCGAAGAACGCGACGGACCAATCGGAAATCCTGTTCCAGAACTACGCCGGTACGGCGGCACAGCGGGCAGTTGCGGCGAGCCAGGCGCAGGCGTTCGAGAACTTCATCACGAACACGCCCTGCCTCAACGAGGCGCGCGGCACGATCCTGACCCGCAACGCCTGTCGCAATCCGTGGGTCAACGAGTTCGACGTCTCCGTCGCGCAGTCGCTGGGCAAGCTGGGCGGCCGGGCGTTCGAGAACCTTCAGGTGCGCCTGGACGTGATCAACTTCGGCAACCTGGTGAACAAGAACTGGGGCCAGCAGGCGTTCTCGGATCAGGGCAGCACCTGCGGCGCGATCTGCAGCGCCACGATTGCGCTGGTCCACACGGGCAACGCGCTGCCGGCCGGTGCGGTGGGCAACAGCCCATTGGCGCAGGGCATCTACACCTTCAACACGGCGTACAAGACGTACAACGCCGACAACGCCTCCTCGAACTACCGCATGCAGCTGTCGATGCGGTACAGCTTCTAGGCCCCTTGCCGATGCGGTGAGCAGTTCGAACGCCCTCGAGAGCTACGGTTCTCGAGGGCGTTCGGACGTTCAAGCGCCCTGACGAACCGACACGCGTCGGACTATCGTTGCGTGCAAATGTCTCAACCCGGCAGTGGCGCCCCCACCGCCGATTCTCTTTCTCGATGCTGCGAATCATGTCGATAGTTCCCGCACGTCAGCTTGTCGCACTGCTGGTCGCCGCGAGCGCCGTGACCGCGTGCGCTCCAGCCAACAACAGCGATACCGCAGCGAGTCCCGTCCAGGCGATGACGCGATCCGCCGAGACATTGAAGGGCGAGTTCGGCGAGTCGTACAATCGCCGAGGGGATGATGGGACGGTGGTGGCGAAGGCGCTTGCGCCGGCGCCGGCGGTATGGGAGGCATTGCTCGCCACGATGGCGGCGCGGAAGGTGAACCTCACCCTCGTCGATCGAGCAGCGGATCGTATGGGCGACACGGCCATGGTGATCATGCGGCGCTGGAACGGGCAGGCGATGTCGTACTACATGAACTGCGGGAGCTCGATGACCGGGCAGCGGGCGGATGACGATCGCCTGCGGGCGGTGCTGCTGGCGCAGATCAGCCGGTTGCGGGCGGACACCATCGGCATCGCCGTGCATTTTTCGGCGACGGCGACACCGATTTCCGGGTCGGCGACGACGCCGGCGCAGTGCATGAGCAACGGGCGTGGGGAGACGGCGTTTCTCGACGAGGTGGTGCGGTGTCTGGGTGTGTCGAAGGGTGGTTGAGGCGAAGAGACCGGATCAGCGGTCTCGAGGGGGTACACGGGCGGGGGGAGGGTCGCTAAACTAGTACTCCGCTTGTGGATAGAGGCCAGGTAGCTCAGTTGGTAGAGCAACGGACTGAAAATCCGTGTGTCGTCGGTTCGATTCCGACCCTGGCCATAGCATACGAGGGTTAACGCAGTGAAGACCGCCCGTCTGTCTTCCCCCGTTGCGTGAGATTCTGGAACCGCCGCATGGACAGCCAAGAGC
>JBBQDT010000040.1:0-30315 GCA_038319955.1 Gemmatimonadales bacterium
CGCTATTTCCGCTTTCGGAATGCTGTGAACTCGCTCTCGCCGCGATGGAAGTCCTTGCTTTTAGCGGACATAGCGAATTCGCACAGTAACCGCGCGGCTTCCCAAGCTGGACGTCGCCGGTTCGAGTCCGGTCGCCCGCTCTCTCGTGTTTCATAGTGAAAATCGACGCCTCTGTCCGCGCCATGGGCCGAGGCGTTCGTAGTTGGTGGGTCCTATGCTGCGTCCGTTCTTCGCGCGGCCGAGGCGTTTGCGTGTCGGTTTCGGCGCGGGCGCGCCGTGCGAGGGCTCGTGGCCGAGGGCATTCGTGCGGTGATCGACACGCAGGGTGCTTCGGCGTGCATGAGGCGGCGTCGCCAATGCAGACCGCCAGGAACTCGCGCGAGTATCGCTCGCGGCGACTCGACTTATAGTCCCGAGTGTACGCCGATCCGGCGGACTCCTGCAACTGGACGCGAGTGCCGTCGGCCGGTCCGCGATTGGGAGGGATCCAGAGCTGACCCTCCCGATAACCCGGGCCGGTTCGCATTCTCACCGACGCAGTCGGTGCAGCGCTCACGGTCGAACAACGCGTCCGACCGACCAACGGCATGAGCAAGCGAGGGGAAGACGACCGTGATCTTCTTGATATTGGTTCAGGTTGTCCTGCCGTTCGGACTTGCCCTGTGGCTCCTTTTCCGACCACCGCTGGACTGGCTGACTTTCGGCCTCGTCGCGCTGGCGGCAGCGCTGGTGTGTTCTGCATTGATCCTGACCGGGCTATGGACCGTTCTGCCGTGGTGGTGGCCGTGGGGCTGCGCCGGAATCTCGCTCGCCAGCGCACTGCATGCCGTTCCACGTCCGCGAGCGAAATTGCCGAGCGGTTGGCGCTTTGCGGCCAGTGCTGCGGCGCTGGCGCTGGCGGGGGTCGGCGGCTGGTTCACGCTTTGGGGGATGGCTGGAAGCCGGTTTCCCCCGGGCTTCGTCGACCTCGCATTTCCGCTTCCGCCCGGCCGCTACATCATCGCCAATGGTGGCGCTAATCTCGCCGTCAGTAGCCACGTCGAAACGCTCGATCTCAGCGTCCCGCGGCACCGACTTTGGCCGGGCCAGAGCTACGGCGTCGACATCGTGGCGCTGAATGCCGCCGGGCGTAGTACCAGCGGTCTTATGCCGACCGACCCTCGCCGCTATGCGATCTATGGTCGACCCGTGCTGGCGCCCTGCGCAGGACTGATCGTCATGGCAGTCGATGGAGTGCACGATTCGCCAATCCCGCTCGACAGTGACCTTCCGAGCGCTGGCAACCATGTGCTGCTTCGGTGCGGGGGGCAGACATTGTCCTTGCCCACTTCAGACCAGGGTCGCTGCTGGTGCGTGCCGGCACAGTCGTGGTGCCGGGTCAGGTGATCGCAGAAGTCGGCAACAGCGGGTCGAGCACGGAACCCCATCTTCATATCCACGCGCAAACGGAGGGTACGGCAGCGGCTCCATTCTCGGGCCGTCCATTACCAATCCGACTCAACCAGCGCGTGCCGTTGCGGAACACGCAATTTTGAGATGCACGCTTGCGCTGCTGCGCGTGCGCACGGCAATCGCCATCACGAGTGGCGCCTCCGCGACTATGGCGTGCACGTCCGACATCACTCGTGTCGTCTGGCAGGCCCCACGACGCGACACTGGAGGCTCGGGTTCACAGCACTCGGCGAGCGAGCCGTCGGCTAACGCACTTGCCGGCCTCGCGAAGCCAGAGCACCGCGCTCGCCGCCGCAATGCAGCGCAGCCAGTCCGCTACGCTCAGCGCGACTGTCCCGAACGCATGCTTCAACGGGGGCACATACAGCACCGCCGCCTGGAGCACGAGCGAGAGCGCGAGTGCTCCCCACAGCCAGCGGTTCGCGAACAGGTGCACGAACGCGCTGCGCGTGTCCGAGCGCGCATTGACGGCATTGAAGAGTTGCGCAATCATGAGCGTCGTGAACGCCATCGTCTGTGCATATGGCAGATCGCCGGTGCCCTCAACGAGTCCGCCGGGAAGCGAGGCGTCGAGGACCAATAGCGTGGCCGCCGCCATGACGACGCCGACGTAGAGGATACCCCGCCACATACGGCCGGTGATCACGCGTTCGCCCGCGGGACGCGGCGGTCCATCCATCAACCCATCGGCCGGCGGGTCCATGCCGAGGGCGAGCGCCGGCGCACCGTCGGTCACGAGGTTGATCCACAGGATCTGCGTCGCGAGCAGCGGCAGCCCGACGGCGTTCCCGTCGGCGCGGAGACCGATCCAATCGGCGAGCAGGACGCCGAAGAACATCGTCAGCACCTCGCCGATGTTCGACGAAAGCAGGTAGCGGAGGAAGTTCTGGATGTTGGCAAAGATTGCGCGCCCCTCTTCGACCGCCGCGACAATTGTCGCGAAGTCGTCGTCGGCGAGCACGATGTCGGCAGCCTGCTTGGCCACGTCCGTTCCCGCGATACCCATCGCCACACCGATGTCCGCGGCCTTGAGTGCCGGCGCGTCGTTCACACCGTCACCGGTCATGGCGACGACCGCGCCGTGGCGCTGAAGGGCGTCCACGATGCGCAGTTTGTGTTCGGGGTTCACCCGTGCATAGACGGACACCTCAGTGACTACCTGATCGAACGCATCGGCGGTCAGCCGATCCAGTTCGGGCCCGGTGAGTACGCGCGCCTCGTCCGTGATCCCGAGCTCGCGGGCGATGACGGACGCGGTCCGCGGGTGGTCCCCGGTAATCATCAGCAGGCGGATCCCTGCGCGGCGGGCCCGCGCCACCGCGTCCTTGGCCTCGGCGCGCGGCGGATCGATCATCCCGATCAGGCCCGCGAAGATGAGGTCCTGCTCCATGGCATCGTCGATGTCCGGCCCGTCGCTGACGGACGCTCCGTCGGGGAGCAAGCGAATCGCGACGCCGAGGGTGCGAAGCGCCTGGGCGGCGAGCGACTCGTTGGCGCGCATGATCGCGTCGCGACGCTCGAGCGTCAGCGGACGCGACTCCTCTCCTACCTGCTCTCGCGAACAGTGCGCGAGCAGTACATCTGGCGCACCCTTGGTGAAGAGCACCAGGCGCTGCTCGCGCTCGACGTCGCGGTGCACGGTGCTCATGAGCTTTCGTTCGGAAGAGAAGGGCACTTCGCCGACACGCGGAAAACGGGCGTCGAGCACGTCCTTCCGCAGTCCAGCCTTGCGCGCGGCAACGAGGAGCGCCCCCTCAGTGGGATCGCCCTGCACGGTCCACCGCCCGTCGTGCTCCTGAACGGAAGCGTTGTTCGCGCGGTCGGCGGCGGCGAGTGCCCGCTGGAGCTCCTCCTGGAGCGGACCGGCGATGGGAGCGCCCCCGTCGGTGGTGACCGCGCCCTCGGGCGCGTAGCCGGACCCACCGAAGGTGATGCGACCACTCGCTGTGACGACGATGCGCACGGTCATCTCGTTCTTCGTGAGCGTACCCGTCTTGTCCGTTGCGATCACGCTTGCCGATCCGAGCGTCTCGACGGCGGCGAGATGTCGTACGATCGCGTTGCGTCGCGCCAAGCGCTGCACGCCGAGCGAGAGCACGGCTGTGACGACAGCGGGCAGCCCTTCCGGCACCGCGGCGACGGCGAGGGCCACGCCAAGGATCAACACGTCCACGATTGCGGCGAAGCCGCTCACGCGCTCGACGACGATGATCGTCACGATCATCACCACCGCGATGGCGACAACGATGCCGCCGAGCAACTTGCCCGTACGATCGAGCTCCCGCTGGAGCGGGGTCTCCTCGTCGGCAGTATCGCGCAGCAGGCCGGCGATTCGTCCCACCTGCGTGCGCATTCCAGTCGCCGTCACGACGGCTGTACCGCGCCCGTACGCCGCCGCCGTGCCGCTGAAGACCATGTTGGTCCGGTCGGCCAGCCCCGCCTCTTCGTCGATCGCCGTCGTGTCCTTGGACACCGGGAAACTCTCGCCCGTCAATGTCGCCTCGGCAATCTTCAGCGCCGTGGACTCGATCAATCGCGCGTCGGCCGGAATCGTATCGCCTACCTCGATGAGCATCACGTCGCCTGGGACGATCCGCGTGGCGGAGACCCGTTGCCGCTCGCCGTCGCGGGTGACCGACGCCTCGTTGGCAGACATGGCCCGCAGCGCCTCGACGGCCGCCTCAGCGCGCGACTCCTGCACATAACCCATCGTGGCATTGAGCAGCACCACGGCGAGGATGGCGAGCGCCTCGTACGGCAGCGCTGCGTCTCGCTCGTATGCCCAGAGACCCGCGGAGATGGCGGTGGCGAAGAGCAGCAGGATGACGAGCACGTCCTGGAACTGGGCGAGGAACCGCCGCCACGCGGACACGGGCGGCTCGGCCTCCAACTCGTTTGGGCCGAACTGTGCGAGCCGCGCCCGCGCCTCGTCCTCGCTCAGGCCGCGGTGCGCGTCCGTGCGGAGCGCTGAGATGACGTCGCCCACCGCTTGGCGATATGCCTCGATGGAATCCGAGCCTGGGTCAGTCATGGTCGACCCGTCGCGAGTCCTCGGCGCTCGGGGTGCTGAGCGATTGCGCATATCTGTCTTCAAGCTCCGTGTAGTCGCTCAGTGACTGTTCTGGCAGATCGTGCCGTCTCTTGCCGTCAGGTTCCACGTGCAGAGCACCGAGTGTCCAGTCCGGTAGGTCGGCACATGGCATCATTCGAGCGATGTTCCATCGGCTGGCTCGTCGTAGCGTGACCTTGCGCGCGACGTAGGTTGATGACGTGAAGTGCCCTCCTCGAGGTGCAGACGCAATGCCGCATCCTTCCCATGCCGCCCCTGTAGTTTCGGCAGTTACGCCTTCCGAGCAGGCCCTCGTGCCCCGGAGCGACCCGCAACACTCGACGCTGGAGTGGCCGTTTGGCAGTACGGCGAGCGAATATGCGCCATCGCTCTTGGGGACGACGATCCTGCTGCCATTCGACGGATCAGTCGAGGCGAACGCCGCGGCGCGCGTTGCGTCGCTGCTCGCCGATCGACTCCACGCCAGCGTGAGCGTGGTCTCGGTGATGGACACAACCCCCATCCCGATACCGTTTCCGCTCGATAAAGCGCTGGCGATGGCGGCGGAGGTTGGGAAAGGCACGCTCCACGAGGAGCAGGGGCGCGAAGTACGCGAGCAACTTGCGACGGTGCTCGAACGTCGCATTGACTGGGCGACGTCCATCGAGCTGGGTAAGCCGGCAGCCACCATCGCTGCACGAGCGACGAGCACCGGCGCCGGACTCGTGGTGATCGGTCTTCGACGTCACGGCTTGGCGGACCGCGTTTCGCGTGACGAAACCACGCTCTCGGTCATGCGAAAGGCGGCATGCCCGGTGCTGGGCGTCGTCGAAGGCGCCACGGAGCTTCCTCGGTCGGCTCTCGTCGCGATGGACTTCAGCCGGGCGAGCGTCCACGCCGCCGTGGCCGCCGCTCAACTGATGGGCGAGGGTGGCGTCCTGACGCTGGCGTACGTGGAGTCGATGGTGGAATACCCGCCCGATTCCGCCGAGGGTATCGTGCACCGGCTGGGTGTCGACGAGGCGTTCGCGCGTGTCGAGGCTGTTCTCTCAACCGAACGCCTTCGTATTGATCACGTCGTCCTCCATCACACAGAAGCAGGCGTCCCCTCGCGCTTTCTGCTCGAATACGCCGAGGAAGCCCATGTCGATCTGCTCGTCGCCGGTAGCGCGCGGCACGGACGGCTCGATCGCATCCTGCTCGGAAGCGTGAGTGCTGAACTCGTTCGTGCCGGTCAGCTCTCGACGTTGATCGTGCCGCCCGGACACGAGTAGCGCGGGTCTTCTCCGCGCGGCGCCGAAGGAACGGAGCGTCAGTCGCGCGCCTCGTCGCGGAACAGGAGCGCGAGCATGGCGCACGTTACCGGAAGGGCGCCCGCGTATCCGATGACGCCGATGAACTGAAGTCGCATGTTGCCGAATACCGGTCCCGCGACGCCGGCGAGACACAGTGTGCCGCAGAGCCAGAGTCCTCGACGAACGCGGCGTTCGCGACCGTCGCCAGTGAACGTTGGAGCGGCGAAGAGCAGCGAGAGTCCCAACAGCAGGTCCCACGCGAGCAGCTCGAGTGCGTACGCCCGAGAGGGCCAGACGAGGGAGCCCGGCCCCAGCTGACGGCCGGCGGTGAGCTCCACGAAATGCACGGCGGCGGTGGTGCCGGTCGCCAGCGTCATAAACGCGAAGGCGACAAGGCCGTACGCCTGACGTTCGCGCGGCGCGCGCGCATGGACCGCGGCCATCATGACGAGCAGCAGGCAGGCTGACACCAGTGTGAGCGCTTCCATGAGAGCCAGGAGCGGATCGACGATCGGTTTCCGAAGCCCATATTCGGAGTCCACGATGCATGCTGGCCGGTCATCATCGCACGACGTTGTAAGCGATCGAGCGGATCTCGAAGGTCCCGTATGTCCACTCGCCGGATGTCTCGATCCAGTTCGCGCTGCCAAGGGTGCCGACCCGGATGCCATCGACCTCGCGGTAGCCGGAAATTGGGGTGGACCACGGGACGTGTCGGCTTCCATGTGCGTCCTCCTGTGTTCGGTCGTCTGAGCGAAAGCCGACCAGATCCCCCGCCACGTCAAATGCGAGCGTGGCCGACACGGTGTTGCCGGCGTTGGTGAACGTGGCCAGCAGTGTCCGCTCTCCAACGGTCTTCCAGATGAAGGGCAGATCGAGCACCGCCGCTGGCGCCATCACCACGATGTCATTCATCAGCGTCACGGTTTCAGCGCGCGTGAGGACGGGCCCGCGCTTGTTCACCATCGAGAAGAGGCTGGCGATCCGGACCTGAAACGTGGCAGCGCTGCCCACATAGCGGTGCAGGATGTCCAATGGAACGCCAGCGCGCGTCGCGTTCATGTAGAAGAGTCGCGCCGGCGGATCGAAGAACTCGTATTGTGTGGCGGTGGACTGCATCCACGGCGACGTCGCGGAGCTTCGCATCTGCGCAGCAAAGATCACGCGCATGTTGCGGACGTGGGATCTGCCAATCGCACCGCCGCGCCGCAGATAGGTCTGCATCAGCGGCGGCAAGCTCACGAGCTCCGCGTCCGTGACCTCCCGCACGGGCTGCGCGGGGCGAGCGAGAAGCGCATCGCGGTCGCGCGCGAAACGCGAGCGGAAGCTGGAGGGGCGAGCGTCCAGCAGCAGCAACAGCAGCGGAATCGCAATCATCAGGTTCGCGATCGTCCCGAACCTCGCGTCGCTCCATGACTGCGTGATCAGTACCTGCGACAGGCCGATGCCGAGGAAGCCGAGCCACCACCACCAGTGCGCGCCGAGGGCGAAACAGGTGGCGGCGCCAACCAGCAGGATCGCGGCGACAAGCCAGAATGCCCCAGCGAGTGGGGAGATCGAGGTGCGCAGCTGCGGCACCTCAGCCCAGCCGAATGCTTTCGAGGCGCCGAGCAGGTGAATCAGGCCATGAGCGCCGAGCAGGATCACAAATGCGACACGCATAAGGTGCCATTTCCGTCGCGAGGTCGCCCCGCTTTCGTGTGAACGGAGGCAAGAGGTCGTTGGTCGCTGGCCTGTACTAGCGACTCATCAAGTCCCACATGTTTTTCGACAGAAACAGGTGGGCAGGGGTAACGACATCGAGGAGAGCCGCCAAGAGGAACGCCGCCGCCAGCAGGTCGGGTGCCCGGTGGAGACGTGCGTCGCCACGTACCCGGAGCGACAACACTTGCCAGCGAGAGAACACCTCTGACGCCCACACTCGTGCCGGAAACGTCACTCTCGCGAGTGAGGTCGAATGGAGATACCCCCTCGAGGGTGCGAGCGACAGTCGCTCCGTGGGGCGCGCATGTAGGTCGAACTGAAGCGCGATCCACAGGACGGCGTACGGAAGGATCGACGCGCCTGTGAGCGCAACAACGAGCGTGCTCACAAGCGGCCAGGACCAATGGCGCGAGAGCAGCCACACGACGGCTCCCGCTGCGCCGACGACCAAGGTCGCACGCTCGGTTTGATGATTGAACAGCACGCAGAACAGCAGTGTGGAGCAACCGAGCTGAATGCCGAAGTCGCGATCCACCCAACGCGCTCGGTGCAGCAGCGGAGCGATGAGCACCACCAGACCTGCACCTTGAAACACCCAATTGCCGAGTGAGGTAGACCAGTATGTCCGGATGAGGCGGATGACTGACAGGCCGAATACCACGTCCTGGGCATCGTGCATCTCCAGGTCGAACCAGGAACGGTATTGGAACGCGAGCTCGGAAGGCCCGACGACCGCCAATGGCAAGAGGAGGCAGACCACTGCCGCGAGGACTACACGCGCCGTGAAGCGACGCCATTGCCGTTGTGTCATTGCGACGGCGCATAGGGCAAGGGGGAAAAGCTTCAGCGCCGCGCCAGCAATAATGGCGGCGGCAGCTCGCGTCTGCTTTCTCTCCACGATAAGGGCAACGCTCAGAAGCATCAGGCCCGCAACCAGTGCATTGCTGGAGGACGACTGAATGCTGACAAGCACTTCAGGCAGCAACAGGGTCAGCGCAAGTGGAATTCGATCGGAGTGGACGAGCCGAGAGACCGCGTAGCCGAGCAGGGCGACATTTGCGAGGTTCCAGATCAGCAACGCCACCGGATAGGAGAACGACGCGAGGGGCGACAACAAGACGGCTGCGCTTGGGCTGTACTTGAACCGATCTCGCGGCTCGCTGCCTTGTTCCTGTGGGTACCGAGCGTAAAGGTCCTGATTGCGCGCCAGGTGAACGTAGGATTGGCGAAAGATGGCGAAGGTGCCATGCTCTGGTTTCGCGATCCCGCGTTGCCACGTGACCAGAAGAACAATGAACAGGTACGCGGTGGCGAGCGCGAAGAGCGCGCGCGCGCGCGAGACTGGGTACATAAGCCGAGGATCTGGGTGGGCAGACGCCTGGTAGTCGCGAGTGAAGGACGCGCCGAGTCGACTTTCGTCTCGGCCGCCGCTGGCGGCGAGGAAGCAGGACGCCTGCGCGATCGAGACACCGCGACCTACCGGCCCGTCGATCCACTCCGGCGGGTACCACGAAACCACGTCGCCGAGTCGGGTCGATGATTGCGGGGACTCCCCCTGAACGGTAATTTCCACCTCGTGCGCGCGGTCGGCAGGCTCGTGCCTGACCATTCGTCCCACCGTTGCCGCGATTGCCGCCTCAAGGAGGACCGCATGTCCGAACAGCTTCCCTCGCAGGCGCAGGTGGTGACGAAACGGGCGCTCGATCTCGCGGCAGGGGCGTATTTCTGCCATTTCGGCGAGCCGGAGCGCGAGGCACGGCGCCGCGGTTCCATCCGGGCCATGCAGCGATCGTCGAGGGAGTTCGCGCAGGTGCTGGAACAGTTTGCCTCCCGGGCCGCTCCGCACGTGCGCGGAGAGCATGCCACCGCGGACATGCGCGCGGAGGTCGAAGCAATTGCGCGCGCGTACGCCGACTGGTCGTTCGCCGTGAACGCCGCCGCCGAGGCATGCCGTGACGATTGAGTGAGCGCATTAGCGCGCACCGGCCGTCGCCTAGTCGCCCTTTCCGCTTCGCCTCGGCTCGGATGACCGCGCGGACTCGCGCATGTTGAGCGCAGAGGAAATCAACGCGACGTGTGAGAACGCCTGAGGGAAATTGCCAACCTGGCGTTGGAGGCCAGGATGGTATTCCTCGGCGAGCAGGCCGAGGTCGTTGCGCACCGCGAGCAGTTGGTTGAACAATTGGCGCGCCTCAGGCCGGCGTCCCTGCTGGAGATAGTTGTCGACGAGCCAGAAGCTGCACGCGATGAACGCGCCCTCACCGGGCGGCAGGCCGTCGTCCGTGGTCGCGCTGTCATACCGGTGTACGAAGCCGTCGACCATCAGCCGACGTTCGATGGCGCGTACGGTGCCGAGGATGCGCTCGTCCGTTGCCGGAAGGAATCCCACCAGCGGCAGGAGCAGGAGACTCGCGTCGACCTGCTTCGAGCCGTAGGCCTGGACGAACGTTCCCTGCTCGTTGTCGAAGGCGCGTGCGCAGATTTCCTCGTGCATGTGTTGCCGCAGTGCGGTCCATCGTGTGATAGGGCCGTCGAGCCGGCACATCTCGGCACTCCGAATTGCGCGGTCGAGCGCCACCCACGCCATGACTTTCGAGTGCGTGAAATGCTGGGGACCACCGCGGACTTCCCAGATGCCGCAATCCGGCTGCACCCACAGGCTCTCGAGATGCGTGACGAGCGCGCGTTCGAGTCGCCAAGCGTCCGCACTCTCGGGCATCCCACCGATGCGCGCCACGTGCAAGGCGTCCATCACCTCACCGAACACGTCGAGCTGCAGCTGGTCGTGCGCGGCGTTCCCGATCCGGACAGGCGTCGATTGCTCGTATCCCGGCAGCCAGGGCACCTCCCACTCGAAGAGCTGCCGCTCGCCCGCCATGCCGTACATGATCTGCACCTGGTCGGGGCTTCCTGCCGCCGCTCGCAGCAGCCAGTCGCGCCAGGCCTTCGCTTCGTCGTAATAGCCCGCGTCCATGAGTGCGATGAGCGTGAGCGTGGCATCTCGCAGCCAGCACACGCGGTAGTCCCAGTTGCGCGTGCCGCCGATCTGCTCCGGGAGCGAGGTGGTCGGTGCGGCCACGATGCCGCCGGTGGGACGAAAAGTGAGCGCCTTGAGTGTGATCAGGGACCGGAGGACGGCTTCCCGGAATTCGCCCGCGTAGGTACACCGCGCGCTCCACTCGCGCCAGAAGGTCTCTGTTGCGGTGAGTGCCGCGGCTGCGTTGACGGGCACTGGCGGCGTCTTGTGCGATGGCCGCCAGCAGAGCACGAACGCCACGCGCTCGCCAGCGTGGACGGTGAACTCGCCTACGGTAGTCAGTCCTTCCCCGTGCAGGGGCACGTCGGAGTGGAGCACGACCATGTCGGGGCCGGCGATGGCGCGCAGTGTGTGCTCGTCGACCCGAGTCACCCATGGCACGAGGGCGCCGTATCCGAAGCGGAGGGCGAGATCGAATCGCATCGTCACGCGTCCCGACTGACCGACGACGACGCGGACGAGGTCCGATCGCGTGGCATCGGGCGGCATGAAGTCCACGAGCATCGCGGACCCGTCGTCCGTCGTGAAGGTCGTTTCGAGAATGAGACTGTCTTCGCGATAGCGCCGCGCGATGCGCGGTTGGCCGTCTGTCGGCGCGATGCGCCAGCGACCGTGCTCGGGCTCGCCGAGCAATGCGGCGAAACAGGCGGGCGAGTCGAACCGCGGCCAGCACAGCCAATCGATACTGCCGTTCCGGCCGACGAGCGCGGCGCTCTCGCAATCGCCGATGAGGGCGTAGTCTTCGATCCGCATCAGGACGCGCGCACCGTGCCGACGCAGCGCGCGCGCCGCTCGCGTCGAAAGCAGCTTCGCGGTGAGGTGAGATCGGATGGCGTCATAACGCGTCCGTCGGGCAGAAACCGGACCGTCAGCTTGTCATCGCGTGCGGGCGCCGCTGGAGTGGCGCAAGCGCGGCCGGAGCCGTATATTACGGGGGACACCCCGCATATCCCCTCGCCGTGCCGCCCTGCGCCGCGCGAACCGGCTCGCATCGTGCAGCACCGGGGTATCTTGTAGCGGAAGAGCCGTGCGCCGCCACTGAGGAGCTGACAGCGACATCGCTGAGAGACCAGCCCCCGCCGCGGCAACATCAGACGAGGAAGCGAACTCGCATGCACAGTCAATCTGGTGTCCCAATGATGGCGATCGAGGAGCAGGACCTTCTCGTGGTCGCGCAGGCGATCACGATGCGGTGTCACCACGGCACGGCGGAGGACGCTCGCGCCGCGCGGCTACGCACCCTCGTGGAAGTTGCGGCGCATCTGGGCCGCACCCTCTCCACCTACGCGCGCCATGCACTCGTGAACTGTCAGGGAACCGCGGGCGCCAATGACGTCGACGCGGACACCCGGCTGCTCACCGATGCGCTTCGCGCGTTCTGCGCGGAGGTCGAGGAAGTGTCCGTGACGTATGCCGATTCACTGCCCGCCAAGGTGCGTGGCACGCCGGAGACCGCGCGGCAAGTGACCGAGAGTGCCCTCGGAACGGCGGCATCGAGGTTCCGCGATCGAAGTGATGCGATGGCACACTCGCTGCCCCATTGATCGGCCGAAGCTCCCGTCGTTCATGATGAAGCTGTCCCTTCGCTTCGTTCTACCGCTCGTCGCGGTGCTCGCACTGCTGGCGTCGGTCGCCATGCCGCTGGTCGACAAGCTCACCTTTCGGTGGTTCGCCAAGGACCTCGATCTGAGGGCGACTCTCGTCGCGCGAGCGATCGAGCACCCCATCGTCGGCCTCGTGGCGGCGAACGACACCATTGGTCTCCGTGCGCTCTTCGGGCGGATCATCGAGGACGAGCGCCTGTTTGCCGTCGGCTACTGTTCCTCGCCGAACGCCGCACCGATCGCGACACCCACGCTGCCCCCCGACATCCGCTGCACCGAGGCGGCGGAGAGGGGCGAGGCGTCCGGCGGCCGGATCGTCTCCGAAGCCCCGGGCCGCCTGCTCGTCTCCATGCGATCGCTCGTGCCGGGCGATCCCGCGCGCGGCACGATCGTTCTCGTGCACGACATGAGCTTTGCCGACCGGAGAAGCGTCGAAACGCGACGCTATCTCTTCTACTTTTTCGTCGGGCTCGGCATCGTGGTATCCGCGCTCACGGTCCTCGTGGCACAGCTCAGCTGGCGAGGCTGGATGCACGGCATCCGATCGCTGCTTCGAGGTGAAGGGATCTTCCGCCCGTCCAGCGGTACTGGTGCCGGGGAACTCCAGCCCATCGCGGATGACCTGCGCATGCTCATCCGCGACCTGCAAGCTGAGCATCGATTGCGAGACGACGAGCAGCTCTCCTGGTCCCCCGAGACGCTTCGCGACATCCTCACGCGCGAGCTCCGCGGCAACGACGTGATTGTCGTATCGAACCGTGAGCCGTTCATCCACGTCAGGACGGACGAGCGGATCGCGGTCCAGCGTCCGGCGAGCGGGCTCGTCACGGCCGTGGAGCCGATCATGCGAGCATGTTCCGGCACGTGGATCGCGCATGGCAGCGGCTCCGCCGACCGTGAGGTCGTCGATGCCGCGGATCGTGTGGCCGCTCCCGGAGATGCGGCGGGCTATCAACTGCGCCGCATCTGGCTCACTGCCGAAGAAGAGAACGGCTACTACTACGGCTTCTCCAACGAGGGGCTGTGGCCGCTGTGTCACATCGCGCACGTGCGCCCGACGTTCCGCACCGCCGATTGGAAGCAGTACGAGATCGTGAACCGTCGCTTCGCGGATGCGGTGATCGAAGAGGCCAAGTCGAGCGATCCGATCGTGCTCGTGCAGGACTATCACCTCGCGCTCGTGCCGCGGATGATACGCGAGCGGTTGCCCGAGGCGACGGTCATCACCTTCTGGCACATCCCGTGGCCGAATCCTGAAGCATTCGCCATCTGTCCCTGGCGCGAACAGCTCCTCGACGGCCTGCTCGGCAGCAGCATCCTCGGCTTCCACACGCAGTCGCACTGCAACAACTTCGTCGACACCGTCGACCGGCAGCTCGAGGCGCAAGTCGATCGAGAGACGTTCGGCGTGTCCTACCGCGGGCAGCGCACGATGGTGAAGCGGTATCCGATCTCCGTCGAGTGGCCGCCGGCGGCCGCGATCGCCACGCCGCCGACCGAGGTGTGCCGTTCGCGTGTGCGCCAGCGACTGGGCGTCCCTGCCGACCACCGGATCGGCATCGGCGTCGATCGCCTCGACTACACGAAGGGGCTGGAGGAGCGCTTTCGCGCCGTGGAGCGGCTGTTCGAGCTCAGTCCCGAATGGATCGGGCGCTTCACCTTCGTGCAGATCGCGGCGCCGACCAGGGCCAACATCGAGCAGTACCAGTCGTACGAGATGCGCGTGCGTGGGCTTGCGGAACAGATCAATGCGCGGTTCGGCGCGACGGGCAGACCGGCGATCCAACTCGTCATCCGGCATCACGAGCCGCACGAGGTGTACGAATACTATCGCGCCGCAGACCTCTGCTTCGTCACCAGCCTGCACGACGGCATGAATCTCGTCGCGAAGGAATTCATTGCGGCACGTGACGACGAGGACGGCGTGCTGGTGTTGAGCCAGTTCACTGGGGCCGCGCGTGAGCTGCCCGAGGCGCTCATCGTCAATCCGTACGATGCAGACCAGTGTGCCACGGCGCTCGTCGTCGCACTCACCATGCAGCCACGAACGCGACGCGCCCGGATGCGCCTCATGCGCGGCCTCGTGCACGAGTTCAACGTCTACCGATGGGCAGGGCGCATGCTGCTCGATGCGGCAACGATGCGCCGCAGGGGCCCCTTCATGAATCGCAGTATGCCTGGCATCAAGCGCACGCGGCTCACCGACGCACTCGACCCTGCGTCGAGCGCCGACCGTGGTGATGGGCGATTCGGCACCTGACGCCGCCGCCCGCTGCCGGGTGGGCGTACTTCCTGGACGTCGACGGGACGCTGATGGCTCTGGCGGCCACACCCGATGCTGCGCGACTGACGGATCCGATGCACGCCGCGGTGCGGGCGCTCGCCGTGCGAGCGAGCGGTGCGCTGGCGCTCGTGAGCGGCCGGTCGATCGCCGATCTCGACGTCATCTTCGGCGAACCCGCACTGGCGGCGGCGGGCCAGCATGGACTGGAACGGCGTAGCGCCGACGGGCGCCTCACGCAGTTCGCCACGCCACCCGGCAGTCTCGATCAGGCGCGTGAGAAGATCGCTGCGGTCGCCGCGCACAACGCTGGCCTTCTCGTCGAGGACAAGGGACTGTCCATCGCCCTCCACTATCGCGCTGTTCCCCGTCTTGGGGGATTCGTGCATCGCACGATGCGCGGGCTTGCGAGTGCGCTCGGCGCGCCGTATTCCGTGCAGATCGGAAAGCGGGTGGTCGAGCTGCGGCCGGCGGGGCTGGACAAGGGCGATGCGATTGCCGCGTTCATGGAGGAAGCGCCGTTTCGTGGTCGCGTACCTGTGTTCATCGGCGACGATGTCACGGACGAGCACGGATTTGCCCGCGTGAACGAGCTCGGTGGTCATTCGATCAAGGTCGGGTCAGGACGGACGCAGGCACGCTGGCGTCTACCCGATGTCGATGCTGTGCGCGAGTGGATGGGCGGCTAGCGCGACCCATCCCGCCGGCGATTATCCCAAATCGCGCGCGAGCCATGCTTGCGCGAACCGCAGGTCGCGCAGCACGGTGGGCGCCGAGATACCGAGCACCTGCGCTGCCTCCTCGAGCGTGAGGCCGGCGAAGTAGCGCAATTCGATCGCCTTTCCCTGGCGCGGGTGGATGGCCGTGAACCGCGTCAACGCGTCGTCCAGTGCGACCAGCGCATCGGGCTCGGCGCTGGCTGCGCCGCCGTCGCCGTCCCACCGCGCAGGATCGAGCGTGACGTGAATGGCTGCGCCGCCACGCTTCTGCGCGAGCCGCTGCTTCGCGTGGTCGATCAGGATACGGCGCATGGCTGTGGATGCGACGGCGAAGAAGTGCCCCCGGTCCTTCCAGTCTGGGGTCGCCCCCGTCCGCATGCGCAGCCACGTCTCATGCACCAGGGCCGACGTATCGAGTGTGTGGCCCGGATGCTCAGCGCGAAGCCTTGCGCGTGCGAGATCGCGCAACCGGCCGTACACGTGAGGCAACAGCGCGTCGAGTGCCGCGGGATCCCCGGCATGCCAGCGTTTCAGGGAGCCCGTGAGGTCGTCCGGGCGATCGTCGTTCACGGATGCCGACGTCGATGAAATACCGCGGTCACACTTTTCGCTTTACACCACATGACCGCGCGACCGAGTGCACGTCGGCGCGGCGCCACCGTCGACCTCACCGTTCGAAGGCAGGAACCTTCAGCATGCATTCCAGCGAGCACACCGGAGCTGGTACCGCGGAGGAGGACGTCGCGATCTACCTCGGATTCGTCGAGGCTGCAACGCAGCGCGGCGCAGTTCTGGTTGCCGAACGATTGTTGTCCGGCGACTTCGTCGAGCATGGCGTGGGCGCGGACCGACGGGGCGAGGCAATGCTGGCCCGCCTCCTCGACCGGCACGCACGCTTTCCAGGCGCGGAGTGGACCATCGAGCAACTCGTCGGTGTGGGCGGTCTCGTGCTGTGCCACGCGACGATGACATGCTCGCAGGCCTCCGGTTACGTGGCGAGAGGAAGCGAAACGGTGATCGCGCGCGTGCGTGCCGGCCGGCTGGCGGAGTGCTGGCGCGTGGAGGAGGGCGCGTTGCGCCCGGAGGATAGAACGCGTTGATCGACTACGTGACATCCCTCGCCTCCGCGCTCATCGCGAGAAGCGTCGCCATCGCGACACGCACGGCATCGTCCAACGAGAACGCAGTGCCGCGCGCCCACGCCTCCTCCGCCCGTTCCGGGGCCAGCGGCTTGCCGAGTTGCTGCCGCGGTGACGGACGCATCCCGAGCCGTTCGCGGGAGACCTGCACTGCGGCGAGCAGCTCGGCCGAGCGCTCGACAAGCCCGACGTCGAGCGCGAGGTAGGCGATGGCTTCGATGCACGCCGACAGAAGCGGCGGCGCGCCGTAGCGTCGTGCGGCGCCGATAGCGTCGCTGAGCAACGCGATGGCGGCCGGCCGGTCGCCCGAACGGAGCATCGCAACGCCAAGCAGCATGCGTGTCTCCGTCACGCCGGCATCGCTCCCTGACGCCCGTCGCGCGTCGAGTGCCTCCTCCAGCACGGGTCGCGCGCGTGCGGCTTCGTTCGTGTCGAGGAGCATTGAGCCAAGCTCGGTGAGTCCATAGGCGAGAGGCCAGAGGCGGCCCATCTCACGGAGCATTGGGACGAGGACGGTTGCGAGATGTTCGGCCTCGTTGCCGGCGACGTCCAATGCGTGACGCGCCGCTGCGAGGCGGACAAGTACGAGAGTGCGAAAGCCGGTATCTGCGATCGAGGCACCCACCTCAATCGCCTGCTCCTGGAGTGCCACAGCGCGGACGTAATCGCCCTGCTTCGCCACAACCACGCCAAGCCAACTCGTGGCAAAGGCAACGGACCGCGCATCGTTCCGGCGGCGATGCGACGCGATCACAGCATCGAAGTGATCCTCGGCACGCCGGAAGTCGCCGCGCTCCACCGCAATCCACGCGAGGTTGTTCCGCGACAGCGCGATGCCCAGCATGTCGCCAAGCTGGCGGTGAATCTCCATCGCCTCGAGCGACATGGCCTCGCCAGCGGCGAGGTCGCCCACGTTCCACACCTGCCATGCAAGGTTGTTGAGCGTCGCGGCGGTTCCCGCGCGATCGCCCGCCTCACGGTACAGGGGCAACGCGCTCGCAAAGAGTTCGCGCGCCGCGGGAAAGACACTTCGCGACCCGGCGAGGTGCGCCGCGCTCGTGAGAAGCTGTGCACGACGAACGTCTGCGAGTACGGGTGCGCCGGGCGCATCGAAGGCCGCGCGCAAGCGGGCCAGCAACTCGATGCCCTCGAACAGGGGTCCGCGAATGAGCCAGAGCCGGTGGAGCGCGATGGCGAGACGCGCGGCATCCTGCAGCCCATCCGCCGGGTCAGCAAAGGCGGAGTCGAACGCCACGCGGAAGTTGGCATACTCGCGCTCGAACCGGTCGAGCCACGCGACCTGCTCGGGTCCGCGCATCCGCTCGGCGCCGCGCTCCGCGAGCGAGACGCACCATGCGCGATGTGCGCGACGCGCAGCGATCGCGTCGCTGCCGGCCGCGAGGCGGTCGAGCCCGAACTCACGCATGGTCTCGAGCATCAGCAGTCGGGGCTCGCCGTCCGGCTGCTCCTCCACGTGGATGAGGCTCTTGCGCGCGAGCGACGTGACGAGGTCCAGCACAGGAAGCGCGCCGTTGCCAGTCGAGAGTGCGCCGCCCACGACCTCCGCCGCATCCATCGAAGCACCGCCGGCAAAGACGGCGAGGCGACAGAACAGCCCGCGCTCCTCGTCCGTGAGCAGGATGAAACTCCAGTCCATCACGGCGCGCATCGTTCCGTGACGCGCGGGGCGATCACCTCCGTCGGCACGCAGCAGGTCGAACCGCTGCTCGAGCCGCGACAGGATGGCGCGCGGCGAGAGCAGCGTCGCGCGCGCCGCCGCGAGCTCCAGCGCGAGTGGCAGCCCGTCGAGCCGCCGGCAGATCTCTGCCACTGCCGCGAGCGAGTCATCGTCCAGCGCGAAGTTCGGTCGAACGGCCCGGGCCCGCGCCACGAACAGCCGTACCGAGTCGTTGGCAGCGGGGTTCGCGGCATCGTGCGCCGGCGTGCCGAGCGGCGACAACGGATACGCCTGCTCGCCCTGCACGCCGAGGAGCGCACGACTCGTCGCAAGCACGGTGACGTGCGGGCACGTCGCGAGGACTGACGCCACGAACGGCGCAGCGGCAAGGACGTGCTCACAGTTGTCGAGTACGAGCAAGAGCTGTCGCTCGCCTACGGTCGTGAGTACGCGGTCCACAAGCTGGCCCGAGCCGAGGTCCCGCACGCCGAGCGCCTCGGCGATTGCGCTCGGAACAAGTGCGGCGCTGGCGATATCGGCGAGCGGGACGAACCAGGCGCCATCGGCATACGCCATCCGCGACTCCATCGCGAGTGCCAGCGCGAGGCGCGTCTTGCCGGTACCACCCGGTCCAACGAGTGTGAGCAATCGCGTGTTCGCGAGGAACGCACGCGTCTCCCCGAGCTCACGCTCGCGGCCGATGAGCGTCGAGAGAACCGCCGGGAGGGAACCGCGGCCGAAGTCTGAACGGCGGGGCAACGAGTCGGTGGTCCGTGCCGTGATCAGGTCGTCAAGTGCGTCGCGGATCTGTCCCGCGTCGGAGACACGCTGTGACGGTTCCTCGACGAGAAGCTGCGCGACAAGCGTTCGCAGTGCAGGGTCGACACCATCTAAGAGACTGGCGAGCGCGGTGTCCGGCGTTCCGCGTTGCGGCCGCTGGCCAGTGAGCATTTCATGCAGTATGACCCCGAGCGCCCAAAGATCTGCGCGTCCGTCCACTGTGTCGCCACGCGCCTGCTCGGGAGCCATGTAGGCCGGCGTTCCCTGGACGGGCGTCGGCCCGGTGGCCTCGGGATCCGTGAGCAGTCGCGCGATGCCAAAGTCCGTAAGGCGCGCGCCGCCTTCGGCGTCGAACAGCACATTGGCCGGCTTCACGTCGCGATGCACGATCCCGGCGGCGTGCGCGACCGCGAGGGCACCCGCCATCTGTGCGGCAATGCGGAGCGCGTCGTCCACGGGCAAGGGCCCGCAATCCAGTCGCTGGCGAAGGGTGTCGCCCGGATAGAACGCCATCGCGATGAACAGCGTGCCGCTGTCGGTGGCGCCGGAGTCGTAGACCGTCGCGATGTGGGGGTGATCGATGCGCGCCGCTGCCCGCGCCTCCGCACGAAGCCGCGCGACGTTTGCGGCGTCAGTCGACGCGTGCGATGCGCGCAGGAACTTGAGCGCGACCGGCCGCTCCAACTGTGTGTCCCACGCGAGATGCACGTCGCCCATGGCGCCGCTGCCGAGACGGCGCTGCACCCGGTACCTCCCGAGCACGATGTCGTCCTCGAGGGGCTGAGTATCGGCGCGCTGGTCACCAAGCAGGCCGAGGAAGTCACCTGACCGCTCTGCGGCGGCGAGCAGCGACCGCACCTCGCGAGCGACATCTGGATCGGGCCCGATCGCACGGAGATGCCGATCGCGATCGTCACGATCGAGCGCGAAGAGTTGGTCGAAGAGGATTCGCGCTTCTTCGGGAGAATCGGAAGACACGCGACAGCATACCATCAGGCGCGCCTCCCGGACAGGCGGCGCGCGGTCGGAGCGGGAAAGTCGATGAAATATCGACGGGTGCGTTCTCGCTGACTGGATATCGAACGCATCACGCGCGCCGTCCGGCGTGCCCCTACGGAGCGAATCCATGAAACGGACCCTTTTCACCAGCAGCGCCTTCGTCGCGGTGATCGTCGCCGCCGTCGCCATGGCGTGCAGTGACAGCACCAGCTCAGTGTCGAAGGCGACGTTGACGTACGGAGCCTCCCTGTCATTCGCACAGGGATCAGCGCGCGCGTGGGTGCAGACGGACGACAACGGCGTACCGTCGTCGATGGGTATCGCGATGACGGAGAGCGCGCTCACCGGGCTGCCGACCACCGTGAGTGGTCCCAGCCCCACCGCGTTGATGGTGACGCTGCCGTTGCCTCCCGAGGCGGGCAGCACCGGCTTCGACCACGCCGAGCTGGGATGGAATCCCAACGGCCACGATCCAGTCGCCATCTATGGCGCACCACACTTCGACATGCACTTCTATCTGGTGAGTGCGTCCTCTCAGGCGGCCATCCTGCCGAGCGACCCCCAATTCGCGACGAAGGCAGGGAACGTGCCCGCGTCGGCCTTCGTGCCGACGGGCTACGTACCGCCTCCGTCGCCCATCGCCGCGAGCGCGGTGCCGCAGATGGGAGTGCACTGGACGGACGTCGCGTCGCCGGAGTTCCACGGTCAGGCCTTCACGAAGACGTTCATTTACGGCTCATGGGACGGGAAATACATCTTCCTCGAGCCAATGGTGACGAAGGCGTACCTCGAGAGCCATCCGAATGCGACGCAGTCCATCCCGCAGCCGTCGCAGTGGGCCGCGGTCGGTATGTCTCCCTCGAACTATACGGTCGCGTATGACGCCACCGCGAAGGAGTTCCGCTTTACGCTCGGTGGGCTCGTGAAGCACTGAGCCCTTTGAGAACGCCGCGCCGCCGCTTCGTCGCGGACTGACGCGGGTCGTCGAAGAGCATCCCCGCTGGGCGGTCGTCGAGCCCCATCGCTTGGCTCAGCGCGGAAAGACCCGAGGCGAGCGTCGCCTGCTGTCGGTCGGTCATGGCGCGCACCGCGGTTACCAGAAGTGTGGTGGGAGACTCTGGCGACCGATCGAGAACGGCGCGCCCGGCGGCCGTGAGGACGATAGCCGCACGCCGCCGATCGGCGGTCGCCGTACCCCGCACGACGAGTGCGACATCCAGCAGGCGGTCCACGACAGCGGCAACGGAGGATCGATCCGTCATCGTGCGGATGGCCAGCTCGGAAAGCGATGCTTCATGTCCGTCTCGCAGGGCATGCAACACGAAGAGTTGCGCTGCACCGAGGCCCACGTCCGCCTGCGCCTGTCGCTCCGCCAGGCGCAGTGCGCGCATGATCCGCCGCAGTGCATCGATCGACTCGGTGATCTTCGGTCCGTCGGAACTGAGAGTACGACGCCCTGAACGCTTGCCAGCCGGCATTGGTCCGATCGATGGTGGGAGAAGAGGGGACGACGCGCTCGGACCCGGCTCGCGAGGGATGCTACGGTTCGACGGTGGGAGCCGCAAGTTGTCCGTCGCGGCGAGACAGCCGTACGCGCCGGCCGATCACCGCGCCCGCCACAAGAAGTCCTGCCGCCGCGATAAAGGTCAGCTTGATCAGCGCGACCTTCACGAGAAACGGAGGGAGGCGCGTTGGATCGACGCCAAGGAGGAGTGCGGCGGCGGCACCCAGTCCAACGAGGAGTCCGCAGGCAAGAAGGAGGGAGGCGATGGTGGATCGTTTCATGTGACGGTCTCCTGAAGGCCGGTCAATCCGTGGGGTTGGTCGACCTCCCTACGATATCGGCCATCGATGGTGTCGGGGAGGGCGCGACCGCACGCTAAAATGCCTTGACAAGCATATGTATAATGAAGTATATACGGCGGCGGACGATTCTGCGGTGATTCATAAAGACCGAATCCCGAATGTGCACTTACAGAATTGCACCGATGCGACACGACGCCAACCGCCAACCTGCCATGAGGAAATCGACGTGAAGATCAAAGTGACAAAGACGTACGTGAACGACCAGGAGAAGGCGTTGAGCTTCTATACCGATGTGCTGGGTTTCGTGAAGAAGGACGACTTCACCCAAGGTCCATTCAGGTGGTTGACCGTAGCTTCATCCGAGGAGCAGGCTGGCACCCAGCTGCAGCTGGCCCTCAACGACAACGAGGCCGCTCACGCCTATCAGCAGGCAATGTTCGAGCAGGGTCAGCCAGCGGCGATGTTTTACGTCGACGACGTCCAGCGTGAATACGACCGGATGAAGCCGCTGGGGGCGGAATTCACCATGCCACCGACGAAAGCGACCGGCTCGACCATCGCCATGCTGAATGACTCCTGCGGCAACCTGATCCAGCTTGTCACGCTCGACCGCTGGAAGAGTTGATCGGTTGACTGTGGCGCACGCCGGGTGACGGCACTTCTGTTGCGTTAGTCGAAGCGAGAATCGATCGCACGGACAGAGTCCCGAGCCCACGTTGAAGGCGCCGAGCAGGTGAAAAAGAGATATAAGCGCAGGATCAATCCCGATTTGCAGCGCCAGATGCTGGCGCTGCTTTTCGTCTTCATCGTGATTGCCGGTGGGGTCTTCATGATGGCGACATCGCAGCGGACCATCTCGGCGGCGCAGCCAGCGCAGCGTAGCGCGTCCCCGAGCGAATAGCATAGCCGGCGGTTCACCCTCGGCGCTCATAGTCACCGTGGACCGACGTGATGGAGGGGGCGAGCGCAGCGCACTATTCCGCAGCGCCTGACCAACCTCCACCTCGAACCGCACATGTTGACGACGCGCTCGCTTACCGGGGACCAAGCGACGGACGTACCTCGAGGAGAATATCGCCGCGGCGGACGTGCGCCTCACGCCCGATGAGATGTCGATTCTCGACGCGGCACTCGCACCAGAGAAGGTGTCCGGTCCGCGATACGGCGAAAAGCAGATGGCGCAGGTGGATCGGTGATCGCCGTTCAGGGACGCGGCTTGGCGAGGATGATCTGACCGTAGTGGAACGCCATGTGGGTGTTCCTGCTCAGCAGCACGCTGAAGCGATTCCGGTACGGTTCACGAGCGAAGTCCTCCTCCGAAACTGCCGTGTGCCGTTCCAGCCAGTCTTTCGCTGACCAGGCGTCAAAGGCGCTCCAGAGCGCCTGATCGATCTCTCGCGAGATTCCTTGCAGCTCGGACGCCGATGGGAGCGTGGCAACACTGCGATCGGGATTGGAGAGGAACGGCGCATCGAGCTCCGGATGGAGTCGTGGACCGATGCCCAGGAGTGGCAGCATCCCATCGCTGACGGATGCAAGATGTCCCCACAGGTAGATGAGGCGGTTGCGACCCGGAGCCACTTCCGTCTGGAGCTGCTGATCGGACAGCTCGTCGAAAAACTTCGCGACTCTGTCGGTGTTGAACTTCCATGCACGAAGTACCGCGTCGACGAGTTGCTGGTCTGCCGCCATTCGAAGATCTCCTTGGGTGATGATGCTTCTTAATAGTTCCTTAGTGGCAATCTGCCTCAGAAAATGCAAATCTCTATGGTGCGATCGCGCTTGCGCAATGTGATGTGATGCGCAAGTATGTCTGTGGCAAGCGCTTACGATGCTCACTCGCCCGGGACTACTCGTTGCCTTACACGAGCTCGGATGCCGACGTCAAATCGCGTCGTTGCCCATCGCATCGCAACCATCACTGCATCCACCGCACTACCCGAGACCAGTGATATGATGAACCGCTCACGCCGTGGCTTCACGCTGATCGAACTGCTGATCGTCGTCGTGATCATAGGAATTCTGGCTGCGATCGCGATCCCCAAGTTCGCCAACACCAAGTCGAAGGCGTACATCGCCGCGATGAAGTCGGATCTCCGCAATCTCGTCACCGCCGAGGAGTCCTTCTTCGCCGACTCCACCAACTATGTGACGTACGACACCACGAAGCTCAAGTTCAAGCCATCGACGGGCGTGGGCGATCCGACGATCGTGCCAGGCTCGGGCTATTGGTCAGCGACCGTGACGCACACGCAGATCGCAAGCTTCAGTTGTGGCATCGGCGTCAACACGACGAACCCCATCGTGACGACAGCCGGCGACGGCGAGCCGGCCTGCAAGTAGCAGCGCGCCGATTCTTTGTGGCCTCTTAGTGCTTCCAGCCTGAGCGCCACAGTATTCTTCCAGTGCAAGCGCGGTCTGGCTTGCGAACGAAACCGTCGACTTCCTGGTGGGGGAAGCTCGGCGGTTTCGTGTATCATGGACCTCCGCCATCGCCGGGTCCGATATCACTGGCCGACATGTCGTCGACATCGGCGGCGGGCAGACGGAGTTCGAAGACGCTGCCACCGCCTTCCCGCGTCCGATACGACACAGATCCGCCCTGGAGATCGGCGAGCGACCGCGCGATCGACAAGCCGAGTCCTGCGTGGCCGGCGTCGGGACTTGCGTCGGCAGGCCGGTAGAACGCCTCGAAGATCCGGCTCCGCTCCTCACGCGCGACGCCGGCGCCGCGATCCGCCACCGAGAACATCAGCCACCGGTCGCTGCGCTCGGCACGCAATTCGACCACGCCGCCTTCGGGCGTGTGCCGGAGTGCGTTGTCGAGGAGGTTGCCGATGATGCGGAGCGTGTGCACGAAGTCGAACCGGCCGACGAGCGCGGGCGACTCGAAGTCGAGGTGCACGTCGATCCGCCGGCCATGCAACATTCCTTCTGCCTGCCGCAGCGCGGCGCCGACGAGATCGTCCGCCGTGTTCAGTTCCGGTATCCGCTTGATGCCGCCGGTGCGGAGCATGGAGAGCTCCAGCAGGTCGCCCACCATGCGTGCGAGCCGGTCCGCCTGTTCGACGATGGCGATGGACGATGGCTCGCCGCGTGACGCGCCGCTCTGCGCCAGGACCTTGATGGTCGTGAGCGGCGTACGCAGATCGTGCGAGACTGCGGCGAAGACCTCATCCTTGGCACGCTGCGCCTCGCGAAGTGCCGTCGACTGGGCCGCTTCGGCCATGAGCCGCATCCGCTCGATGCCGAGTGCCGCGTAGTAACAGAAGGCCCCGAGCAGGCGAAGCCTCGGCCCGTCGAGCATCAACGGTGACTCGGCGCCCACCACGAGTACGCCGATGACGCGCTCCTTGGCGCGCAGCGGCACTGCGAGCAGCTTCGTGATGATGACGACGCCTGCCGGCTGCTCGATGTCGGTGCTTGCGTGCTCGATGAACGTATTGCTGTCGCTCAGGAGGACGGGTCGCCCGGCCTCAGCCGCGAGCGTCGACGCTTCATTCACCGCGTCCGATCGCGGCTGGATCGCGGCGTCGCTGCCGGTAGCTTCCCGATTGGCTGCGCGAGCGGCTTCGCCAGGAATGATCGTGCAGAGGTCGGCGCCCATCGCACGCTGCACCAGCGATTCGATCGCCGTGAGAGCCTCGTCGGCGGTGGCATACTGGAGGGACTCAGCGCCGAGCTGAGACAGTGTCTCGACCTCGCTCGCGCGGGCTTCTGCGGCCTGGGCCTGTTGCGTGGCCCGTGCGAGCAATTCAGTCGTGACGAAGGCAGCGGCACCAAAATCGACCAGCACGATCCAGTCGATCTGCTTGTTCACGGTGAAGTGATCGAAGGGCAGCTGGAAGAAGTAGTTGATGATGAGAAAGGAGAGCCCCGCGAGCGCAAAGCCGAGCGCGCGTCCGCCGGCGACGCTGCCGCCAAGCACCACGAGGAGAATCGTCAACGCCACGTTGGCCAGCTCGATGCTGCCGCGCACGGCCAGCAGCGCCGCTGTGGTGAACGCCAGGATCGCGATCCACAGGGCCCACTGCGCGCCGAGGCGCCGTCCGATCATTCCGCCGGGACGTCGAAGCGGTAGCCCACTCCGGGCTCGGTGATGATCAACCGCGGCGCGGCCGGCTCGCGCTCGATCTTCCGTCGGAGGTTCGTGAGGTGGACGCGAAGGTATTGCTGCGGATTGCCGAACGACTTGGCCCACACGGCGTCGAAGATCTGCTGGTGGGTGAGTGTGCGACCGCTGTGCGCGACGAACGTCTTGAGCAGTTGCCACTCGGTGCGCGTGAGGCGGATCACCGTGTCATCGCGCCGCACTTCGCGTCGCTCGAGATCGATGAACAGGCCGTCGCAGACGACCGACGTCAGCACCGTTGCGCTCGAGACCTTTGCGCGCCGCAGCTGTGCCTGCACGCGCGCCACCAGCTCGGCGAGCCCGAAGGGCTTGGTGACGTAGTCGTCCGCGCCGGCGGAGAACAGCGCGACCTTCTCCTGTTCGGCATGTCGGGCGGACAACACCAGAATCGGTGCCGACGACCATCGCCGAATCTCACGGCAGACCGCGACGCCCGTGGTGTCCGGCAAGCCGAGGTCGAGCACGATGAGATCCGGCGAGGTGGCCGCGGCGCGAGCGATGCCATCGGCGCCGGTAGACGCCTCGGCGACGGTGTGGCAGAGTGGCGCCAACGCCGCCGAGAGGGCCCGTCGAATCTGCATCTCATCGTCGATGATGAGGATGACGCCGGCCCGGACATCAACGGCGGTAGCGAGCGGGTTGGACATGAGACATAGAATAGCGCCGCCGCTCGCTAAGAGTTCACCAGATTTACGAGCAGGACAGCGCGCCGCGGGGCAGGGCCCGCGTGCAGCTCTGCGTGACGCCGTTGAGGGTGATGACGATCCTGGCGGTGGCGCTGCCATCGTAGGTGATGACTTCGCGACGATTCAGCGTTACCGGCGTCTCGCCGGCGTACGTGAGTGACGCCGTGATGGAGCGGATGACCGTGCCCGCGGTGGGATAGCTCTGCGTGCCAGTCACGACCGGAACAATGACGCCGGTGGTGGTGTCACCGACGGCGCGCGTTGCCGTGAAGCTGCCGCGGCTCGAGGTGCCGGTGGTGGACTCCTGACCAGCGGACGTGCCATTGACGGTGCGCTGTGTGCTGCCCGCTGCGAGTCCGACCACCGTCCGATCGCTGGAACTCGCGATCGTGGTGCTGGCCATGAGGACGGTCGACGTGTCGCCAAGGAGGCGGCCGCCGGGACCACGGCCGCGGCCCCAGTGATCCTTGCCCTTGTCGCCCGTCGAGGCGCTGTCGGCCGCGCGGTTGAAGACGATCGCGCCGGCCACCCTGGTCTGGACGTTCACCGCGTTGGTCGTGAGCGAGTCGAACGCCTGCTGCACGGTACCGGAGGTCGTCGTGTACCTGGCGCTGCGGGAGATGACGACACCATTGTGGGTTTCCTCGGCGCAGACGACGCGGCCGGTGGCGGCGTCGAAGCGACCCGTCGTGCAGGAAAGACCACCGGCAAATGGGCCGTGATTCCCGCCCCGACTGGTGAAGGCGATGCCACCGGCGAAGGCATCCTGGAGTCCGCCGCCCATGAGGTCGCCGCGGTTGAAGGATGCTTCGCGACCGCCGGCGACCCAGAGGCCGGCGCTGCTCGCGCTGCTGCTGGCGATGCCGACGTAGCTGCTGGAAAGGTCGCCGTACCCGACGGGCACGGTGGAGAGCGCGGCCGCGAGCGCTGCGCTGGAGAGCGCGGAGGCCGAGGACGCGGTGGATTCCTGGCATCCTGTCGCGACAAGGACGGCGGTGCTGGCGAGTGCGATGTGCGTCAGACGTCGAAACATGATCCGGTACTCCGAAAGGAATGGTCAGCGGTGTGCTTGCTGCGAGTAGAGACACCGCAGTGGTCGTCCTCCCTCGGTCGTCGAAGAATGCAGCTTTGCAGGGCAGCGCAAAAAATCACGTACGCGCTATCGCATGACACTCTTCGCCACGCGGATCATCGCGTCCGCGCTGCGTTCGACGTCGTCGTCCGTGGTGGCCCACGCAATGACCGAGATACGCATCGCCGTGCGCTTCTGCCACACCGTGATCCCTGCCCAGCACGTGCCCTCGTCCTGAATCGCGGCGATCACGCGCGTCGTCTGCTCGGCATCGCCGAACGCGACGAGCACCTGATTCAGCACGACCTCATTCAGAATCTCGAAGCCAGCGGCTGACAACCGTTCGGCGAAGCGTCGCGCCTGGCGACAGTGTCGGGCGACCATTTCGTCGACGCCCTGCCGCCCCAGCGCGCGGAGCGCGGCCCAGACCTCGACCCCGCGCGCGCGACGTGACAGCTCGGGCGTGTAGTCGGACGGATTGCGATTCGCCGAATCGGTCGGGAGGTACTCCGCCGTCACGGCCATCGTCGCCCGCAGTGCGTTCCCGTCGCGGACGAAGGCGACGCCGCTGTCATAGGGAACATTGAGCCATTTGTGCGCATCGGTGGCCCACGAATCCGCGCGCTCGATGCCGTCGCCGAGGTGGGCGAGCTCTTGCGACGCACGTGCCCAGAGTCCAAACGCGCCGTCGACGTGTACGAAGGCCCCGGCCTCATGCGCATAGTCGCAGATCTCGCCGGCGGGATCGAAGGCGCCGGTGTTGACGTTGCCCGCCTGCAAGCACACGATCGTCGGCCCTTCGATGCGCGGCAGTGCATCGAGGCGCATGCGGCCCTGTGCATCCACCGGCACCTTCACGACGCGATTGCGTCCGAGTCCGACGACACCGAGCGCCTTGTAGAGTGTCGGATGCGCTTCGGCGCCGGTGATGACGGTGATCGGCGGCGCACCGGAGAGCCCGTCTGCCTCGACGTTCCAGCCCACCTTTTCGAGCACGACATGTCGCGCGGTGGCGAGCGCAGTGATGTGGGCGACGGTGGTGCCCGTGACAAACCCGCCTGCTGTGCCGGGCGGCAGGTGCAGCACGTCGACGAGCCACGTGAGCGCGACGTCCTCGATGACCGCGGTGCCCGGGGTGGACTTGTAGAGGCCTGTATTCTGGTCCCATGCTGTGGCGAGCCAGCTCGCGGCCACGGTGACGGGCAGCGCGCCACCGATGACGAAGCCAAAGAAGCGACCGCCGGCCATGGCCATCGTGGCCGGCGAGCCGACATCATCGAGCTGCTGCAGCACGGCAAAGGGGTCGGTCGCCGTCTCCGGCAGCGCGACGTTCAGTGCGGCGAGTGCAGACACTGCCTCAGCGCTGGGCGACACGCGTCGCTCGGCGAGGCTGTCCAGATAGGCGATCGACCGACCGGCTGCTTCGCGAAGTAGATCTGACATGGTGTGCGGGAGGGTGAATGACTCCCGCACAATATAGGGGATCAGGTCGGTGCGGCCTGTCGCACCATGTGCGAGGGGAGCCAGAGCCTGACGACGTCGCGGATCTGGTCGCGCGTGACTGGTTTGTCGAGCACCGCGGCGGCGCCATCGAGGAGGCTCCGCGAATCATTCGCGCTGACACTGACGATGACGATCGGGGTGTCCTTGAGAATCTCGTCACTCCGAAAGAGGCGGAGGAGGTCGACACCACTGATGGCTGGCAATCCGAGATCGAGGAAGATCATCGCGGGCAAATGCATCCGCGCCAGGTGGAGCGCTTCAACCCCGGTGGTGGCGTAGATGACGCGACAGCCCGTTTCGTCGAGGAGGTGTCCGAGCAGAAGTCGGGCGTCGGGCTCGTCTTCCACCACGAGCACCGTGGCAGCATCACTGCCATCCAGCGATGAATGCGGCTGAGTGACGGGAACGCTCGACGGCGTGCGCCGCACCCACGCAATCGCGGAGTGGCCAAAGCAGATCGTCATCGTGGTGCCGACACCCTCGATGCTTTCCACCTCGAGGGTGTGACCCATCACTTCGCAGAGCGAGCGCGAAATGGCGAGGCCCAAGCCGGTGCCGCCGAAGCGGCGCGATGTGGTGGAGTCGGCCTGCTCGAACACGGTGAAGATCGCCGCAATCCGATCGGCCGGAATGCCGATGCCCGTGTCGCGGACACTGAGGCGCACCGGTCGGCCCGTCGCGTCCGACACGATGGCGATCACCACCTCTCCCCGCTCCGTGAACTTCAGCGCGTTGCCGACGAGATTGATCAGCACCTGCTTCATCCGCACGGCATCCGTGTCGAGCGACGACAGCGCAGCGGGAACGTCGGTGCGCAGCACGACGCGGCGCTCCTTCGCCTGTGTCTCGAATTGGTCGAGCGTCTCGCGAGCGAGCGCGTCGAGCGACACGGCCGACATCTCGAGCGTCATGCGCCCGGCCTCGATCTTCGAGAGGTCGAGGATGTCGTTGATCAGGCCGAGCAGGTGCATGCCGCTGCTCGAGATGCGTCCGAGATAGGTGAGGTCGTCGGGGGTGAAGGAGCCGCCGCGCTTACGAATGAGCACGTTCGCGAAGCCAATGATCGAATTGAGCGGTGTCCGCAGTTCGTGGCTCATGCGCGCCAGGAATTCGCTCTTGGCCCGGCTGGCCTCCTCGGCGACATCGCGTGCCATGATGAGCTCGAGCTCTGCCAGGCGCCTTGCCGTGATGTCGCGGAAGTTCACCACGACACCCGACAGCTGTCCGTCGTCATGTACCGGTGACGCCGCGTAGGCGACCCGCAGCGATGTGCCATCCTTGCGCCACATCACCTCGTCCTCCACTTCGCAGGCGATCCTGTCCTTCGCCGAGCGATGTATCGGACACTCGGCGATGGGATATTCGGAGCCATCGGGCCT
>JBBQDT010000041.1:0-29586 GCA_038319955.1 Gemmatimonadales bacterium
CGCAGTTTCCCATGGACGGTCCAGTCGATGAACGCAACGTGGACAACGATCGTCGGCCGCACCCAGTGCTCGCGCACTCGCGGAAGTCCGGTGGCCTTCGTAAAGGGTGTCTTCTCGATGATCTCGGCGTCGAGCTTCGCGCGAAGCTCGTTGAGGAGCTTTGTATCGAACCCGGTGCCCACCTTCCCCGCCAAAACGAAGTCATCGTTCTCGTAGTACCCAACAAGCAGCGCGCCAAGTCCCGTGCGGGAGCCTTGGGGGTCGGTGAATCCGCCGACGACGAAGTCGCGCGCAAGCTCGCACTTCATCTTGAGCCAGTGCTTCGACCGCTTCTGCTCGTACGGCGAGTCCCGACGCTTCGCGATCACGCCCTCCCATCCCTCGATGCGCGCCGTCTCCCACGGCGCGGCGTCTGCGACTTCCTCCACGCGAACGAGCGGCGCTCGCAGCAGTAGTCGCGCGAGTTGCGCGCGGCGTTCGGTGAGTGGCAGCCCGGTGACGTCGCGGCCGTCGATCCAGACCACATCGAAGATGTGGAACCCGCCGCCATCAGGTCCCCAGATCATCTCGCCGTCGAGAATCGCGTCGAACACGGGGAGGTCGGCGATCGCGGCAGCGACGGCGGGCAGGTGCTTCTCGAGCCGGTTGCGTGAGTAGAGCCTGACCTCCGAGCCGTGCTTGAACGCCAGGAGCCGGATACCGTCGAATTTGCGCTCGAAGGTCCATTCGTCTCCAGTGAATCGAGCTTGCGTGAGCGTGGCGGCCATCGGTTGGATCCACGCGGGAAGCTCCGGACCCGCGCGCGTCTCCTCAGGCATCGGCATGGTCTCAGGGGCCATTGGTGGTCGCGGAAGCTACGGTGCGAGCGACGTTCGTGGTACGGCCGATCGCGCCTGCTCCCTCTTGCGCGCCCAATTCGTGGGACCCACTCTTGTGGCATCCTTTTTCGGTATACCACATTGGTCTCTCGCTCGCCCTGGGACACCCTCCTCGTTCGGAGATCCGCGTCGATGCTCTGCCGCCCATTTGTGCTGTCACTGGCGCTTGCCACCTCCGCGCACGCCCAGGGCACGCGCGTTCTCCGCCACCCCACCATCAACGGCAACACGATCGTCTTCGCGTACGCCGGCGACCTGTGGGCGACCAGCCGCGCCGGTGGCGCGACACGGCGCATCACATCGACACCCGACGTGGAGGGCGATCCGCAACTGTCGCCCGACGGATCGATGATCGCCTTCAGCCGCATGGCGGGCGGCAATGCGGACGTCTACGTCGTCGCCACCGCCGGCGGTGAGCCGCGGCGTCTCACGTATCATCCCGGCCTCGACAAGGTGCGTGGCTGGACGCCCGACGGACGGCGTGTCGTGTTCGCATCCGACCGCACGAGTGTGCCACAGGTCTCGTATCTGCGCTTGTGGACCGTGGCGGCCGAGGGCGGCTTCGTGGACGCGATGCCGATGCCTCGCGCGTTCGCGGGTGACTTCTCCCCGGACGGCCGGCGCTTCGCGTACGAGGAGATCTCGACGGCGTTCATCCCTGACTGGTACGAGACCAGCATGTGGCAGCGCTATCGCGGCGGTCGCACGCAGCCCGTGCGCATCATGGACCTCGCAAGTCACGGCGTGGAGAAGCTGCCATGGCAGAACAGCAACGACCGCAATGCGATGTGGATCGGCAACAGCGTCTACTTCCTCTCCGATCGCAACGGCGTGACGAACCTGTTCGCGTACGACGCCGGCACGAAGGCAGTGAAGCAGCTCACGCACCACGCCGCCTTCGACATCATGAACGCGTCGGCCGATGCGGGGGCGATCGTCTACGAGCAGGCCGGCTATGTTCACCTGTTCGACGTGAAGAGCGCGCAGACGCGGCAGCTCACCATCGACGTGGTTGGTGATTTTCCCTGGGCGCGCCCGCAGTTCAAGCGCGTGGCCGGGATGATCCGCGATGCCGCGCTGTCGCCCACCGGTGTGCGCGCAGCGTTCGAGGCGCGCGGCGAGATCTTCACCGTGCCCACCGAGAAGGGTGACTCGCGCAACCTCACGCAGACGTCGGCGGCGGACGAGCACAGCCCGTCCTGGTCGCCCGATGGCGCACAGCTCGCGTGGCTGTCCGATTCCGATGGCGTGCACCGGCTCATGATCGGCGACCAGGCCGGTCTCGCGAAACCGCGCGTCGTCGGACTGCCGGGCGGAGGCGCCGCGTACTTCTCCGACCTCCAGTGGTCACCCGGCGGCAAGCAGCTGTTGGTCCAGGACAACCACCTCAACCTCTGGCTCGTCGAGGCCGCGACCGGACGCGCGACGAAGGTAGACAGCGACAATTTTTCCACCCCGGGCCGATCGTTCGACGCCACGTGGTCGTCCGACTCGCGATGGATTGCGTACACCAAGAGCCTCGACAACCACATGCGCGCCGTGTTCGTGTATGGCGTCGCGGACGCAAAGCCCTTTCAGCTCACCGATGCGCTGGCCGACGCGGTGTCGCCGGCGTTCGACGCTGGTGGCAAGTATCTCTACTTCCTCGCCAGCACAGACTACGGGCCGCGGACGGGTTGGGTCGAGATGAGCCAGGTGGATCGTCCGGTGCGCCGCGCGATCTACCTCGCGGTGTTGAGCGCGAGCGAACCGTCGCCACTGCTGCCGGAGTCGGGCGACGAGCCAACGGTCGTCGCCGTGCCCGCACCGAAGGCGAAGCCGGATACGATCGTGCGCGTGGACGCTGCCGGCATTGGCCAGCGCATCCTTTCGCTCGCGGTGCCGCCGGGCGACTACAGCTCACTCGTCGCCGGCCCCGCGGGTTCCTTTTTCTACGCTGAGCCGATGGGCGCGGGTCCGATCGCCGGACTGCGCGTGCAGCGCTTCCAGCTCAAGGATCGGTCGGCGACACTCTTTCTCGAAGGTGTGCGCACGTTCACTGTTTCCGCCGACAGGAAAAAGCTGCTCTATTCAGCCGGCGGCGCCGCCGCGCCGCGCTGGGGCACAGTGGGCACGGACAAGCCGGCCAAGGTGGGCGACGGTGCGCTCAACGTCGCGCAACTCGAGGCCTGGGTGGATCCGCATGTCGAATGGGCGGCGATTTTCCGCCAGTCGTGGCGCAACCAGCGCGAGTTCTTCTACGACGCCAGGATGCACGGCGCCGACTGGAATGCCGTGTGGGCCAAGTACAGTCCCTTCCTCGCCCACGTGAACCATCGTGCGGACCTCGGCTACCTCGTGGCACAGACGGGCGGCGAGCTCACGGTGGGACACTCCTATCTGCTTGGCCGAGGGGACGAGCCCGGCGAGCCGGCTGTGAGCGTCGGGTTGCTCGGCACGGACTACGCGATCGAGAATGGCCGGTATCGCATTCGTCGCATCTTCACGGGTGAGAACTGGAACCCCGACCTGCGCGCGCCGCTGAGCGCACCGGGCATTCACGTCGCCGTCGGTGACTACGTGCTCGAGGTGAATGGCCGGGCGCTGGCGGCACCGACGAACGTCTACTCGCTGTTCGAGCAGACGGCCGGCCGGCAAACCACGCTCCGCATCAACAGCGTGCCGTCGCTGGAGGGCTCGCGGCTGGTGACGGTGGTGCCTGTGGCCACGGAAGACGGGCTGCGCACGCGCGCATGGGTCGAGGACAACCGACGCAAGGTGGACGAGCTCTCGGGGGGACGGCTCGCCTATGTGTGGCTGCCGAACACTTCGACGCTCGGCTACGCCGCGTTCACGCGGTACTTCTACGCCCAGCAGGACAAGGAGGGCGCGATCATCGATGAGCGGTACAATCACGGGGGCATGGTGGCCGATTACATCGTGAACGAACTCGATCGCAAGCAGATGGGCTACTTTGCCGTGCGCGACGGCAAGCCATGGTCGTCGCCGGCGGCGGGCGTGTATGGGCCGAAGGTCATGATCATCAACGAGTCCGCCGGTTCGGGCGGAGACGCCCTGCCCTACATGTTCCAGCAGCGGAAGCTCGGTCCGCTCGTCGGGACACGCACGTGGGGCGGACTGGTCGGCACCACTGGAGTGCCGCCAACGATCGACGGCGGCGGCATCACGGCACCGGGGCTGGCGTTCTTCAGCACCACGGGCGAATGGGGCATCGAGAACGTCGGCATCTCACCCGACATCGAAGTCGAGTATACGGCGGCCGACGTCATCACGGGTCATGATCCGCAGCTCGAGCGCGCAGTGAAGGAGGCGTTGCGTCTGCTCGAGCAATCGCCGAACAAGCGCACGCCGCGTCCGGCGCCAATCAATCGGATGCGGCCCTGACCAACGCGAGACGTGCTACCGCTTTTTCGCCGGTAGCACGTCCGGGGTCCAGTCCTGCCAGCTGCCTCGTTCCCCCTGCTTCGCGATGATGCGCGTGAGTCGCTCGGCGGCATTGTGCCAGTTGGTTTCGGCGGCACGTTGTGCGGCGTCGGCATCACCCTTGGCGATGCTGGCGGCGATCTTCTCGTGCTCCTTCACCGACGTCGCGACCTGGTCGAGCAGTACGCTGACGTAGAGGCGGGAATAGCGCTCGCTCTGCGGCTTGATGGCGCGGTGCAGCGTGAGCAGTCGTGGACCCACCACGCCATCCACATACCGGCTGTGGAAGGCGTGATCGAGATCGAAGAATTGGTCGGCGTCGCCGGGCTCGTGTGCGTCGGCCAACTCCGCGTTGGCTTGGCGGAGGCTCTTCACGATTTCACGGCGGCGGGCCACGGGCAGCAGTGCGGCCGAGCGCGCGGCGAGTCCTTCCAGATGTCCGACAATGCACATGACTTCGCGGCCGTCGTCCATCGTGAGCGGTGCGACAATGAGGCGTCGCTCGCGGCCGCGACCCATTGCGGCGACGAAGCCTTCCTGCTCGAGGCGATGGAGTGCGCTGCGCACGGGCGTGCGGCTCAGGCCAAGCCGGTCGGCGATGAGACGTTCGGAGATGCGGGAGCCGGGCGGGAGCTGGCCGCTGACGATGACGAGCCGGAGCGCGTGATAGGCGCGGGTGACGTTGTCCAGCTGGTCGTCGGTATCCCGAGCGCGGTTGTCGTCGGCGGGGCGCGTGACGCGTTTGCTAGCGGAACGAGGTGCAGCAGATGCCATGGTCGGGAAGGTTATCGGCGGCCTGATGCGCGCGCAACCCGTTCATCGACGCGCCATGCACGGGTCGCGTCCGCCTCGACGGGGAGCCGCGACGGGGGTCCGGTCGTCGAAGGGCCCACGCAACGATATGCCTTTCTGGCGCCCATTGTGGTATACCATCATGGATCATAGGTTGGACGACGCAGCTCAACCAGCCTTCGACCGCCATCCAGATCATGACCCGACGATCCCTCACGTTCTGCACGTGGTCAGCAGCGATGCTGCTGGCGACGCTCCCGACTCCGACGAGCGCGCAGGAGCCATATCCCGGCCTCGACGCCTACATCGCGACGTCGCTGCTGGCGCTGAAGGTCCCCGGTGCGGCGGTCGCGATCGTGCGAAACGATTCCGTGATCTACCACAAGGGGTTCGGCGTGCTGGCGGCGGGAGGCCGCACCCCAGTGGACGAGCGGACGCTCTTCGAGATCGGCTCGAGCACCAAGGCCTTCACGGCGACGATCGTGGCCATGATGGTTTCCGACGGCAAGATGCGCTACGACGATCTCGTGTCGACGTATCTCCCCGACTTCAAGCTCTACGATCCGGCGGCGAGCGCGCAGGTGACGATGCGCGACGGGCTCGCCCATCGCAGTGGCATCGGGCGAGGTGAGCTCGTCTGGCTGGACGCGGGTGGGTCGCGCGAGGACGTGCTGCATCGCGCGCGCTTCCTCCGGCCGGAGTCACCGTTTCGGTCGAAGTGGTCGTACCAGAACATCATGTACCTTGCCGCGGGGGAAGCGGCGGGACGGGCGGCAGGCACGACCTGGGATGATCTCGTGCAACGCCGCATCTTCACGCCGCTTGGCATGACGTCGAGCTCGCCGACCTATCGTGGTGTCACGACCCGCAACGTGGCGACCGCGCACGACATGACCCGCGACTCCGTCCAGCGAAAGAGCCGGTTCGACGCCGAGAACATCGCGTCGGCCGGCTCGATCGTCTCGAATGCGGATGACATGGCGCAGTGGCTCCGCTTCCAGCTCAACGATGGCGTGGTGAACGGAACGCGCCTCGTGAGCAGTGCGGCACTGCGCGAGACGCATACGCCGCAGATGCTGATCGGGGCGGGCGCCGGTCCCGGCAGCGGCGAGCAGACGCTGTTCAACACCTATGGCATGGGGTGGATCGTGCAGGACTATCGCCATGAGCTGGCGTGGCAGCATGGCGGCAACACGCCGGGTATGACGGCGGCGGTGGGGATGCTGCCGGAGAAGAAGCTCGGGGTGGTGGTGCTCAGCAACATGGACCACACGCCGCTGTCCGACGCGCTCATGAAGTACATCTTCGACCGCCATCTCGGCGCACCGGTGCGCGACTATGCCGGCGAGGCGAGCGCGCGGGCCATTGCGCAGCGCCGCCCCGACACGACCGCCGCGCACAAGGCGGGCGCGCCCCCGCTGCCCCTGTCGGCCTACGTCGGCACGTTCGTGGACAGTCTCTATGGCGAGGCCACCGTCGCGCTTCAGAACGGGCATCTCGCATTCACGCGCGGCGTGCAGCACGGCGTACTCGAGTACTGGAATGCGAACAACTTCCGGTGGTCGAGCAACGGCTCGATCCCCGCGGCGACGCAGTACGTGAAGTTCGAGGTGGCGCCGGACGACAAGGTGACCGGGGTCTACTACGGGTTGGCGCCTGACATCACGCTGCTGTCCCGCAAGGCAGCGGGCGGCGGGAGGGGTGGTCGTCCGGGCGACGCGCGGTCGTCCACGGTCCCTCCCCAGTGATCCGACGACTCGATATACCGTCCTGGCAGCCCATTGTGGTATACCAGTCTGCCCGGTATGTTCGTCCCGCACGCCTTCCCGCCCCGCACAACTCTCCGATGACGAGCGCGTGAACCAGGATACTTCCCGTCGCACCAGTGCGATTGCCGCGCCCGCACCGTTGCTCGACCTCGATACGACGGACATCCGCATTCGTCCTGTCAGCTCCCTCGCCGAGTTCCGCGCGTGCGTGGATCTCCAGGCCGAAGTCTGGGGCCCGCAATACACCGACAGCGTGCCAGCGTCACTGCTCCAGGTGGCCACGTACGTCGGCGGCGTGGTGCTCGGGGCGTTCACCCCGTCGGACGAGCTGGTCGGCTTCCTGTTCGGGCTCACCGGCATCGACGACGGCGAGCCGGTGCACTGGTCGCACCTCCTCGGCGTGCGCGATTCGACGCGCAACCTCGGCGTGGGCCGACTGCTCAAGGAAGCGCAGCGGGCGGAACTCGCCGCACGCGGCGTGCAGCGCATGTCATGGACGTTCGATCCGCTCGTCGCGAAGAACGCCTACCTCAACCTGAATCGGCTGGGCGCGCGCGTCGTGGAGTACGTGCCGAACATGTATGGCACCACGACAAGCCCCCTCCACTATGGCATTGCGACGGATCGGCTCATCGTGTCGGTGGACACACATGCCACCGCGCCGGCACGTGAGCACATCGAGTCCGTACCGGCGCGGCAACCCACGCTGAGCCCAGCAATGCAGGACGGCGACGTGCCCCTCGACGTCTCCGCGCGTCCGCCAGCGCTCTGGATCGAGATCCCGAGCGACATCAAGCAGCTCATCGAGCAGGCACCGAGCGCAGGTGCAGCATGGCGTAGTGCGGTGCGCGAGCACTTTCAGTGGGCGCTGGCCCGAGGCTACGAGGTGACGGAATTGCAACGAGACGCCGTTGCGTCGCGCTCGTTCTACCTGTTGCGGCGCACGGTGGCAGCGTGACCGCGGCCGGCATGCAGGGTGAGCCACTGCGAATCGACCGCATGATCCTCCGCGAGATTCGTCTCGAGCTGCGTGAGCCATTCCGCATCTCGTCAGGCACCGTGGCTGCGCGCCGCATCGCGCTGCTCCAGTTGTTCGACGCCAGCGGGGCGCGCACATGGTCGGAGTGTGTGGCGTTCCAGCTGCCGAATTACACGTCAGAGACGATCGAGACGGCATGGGTGGCCATTCGCGAGTGGCTCGCTCCGCGCATTCTCGGCCGCACCTTCGCCGGACCGGAAGAGATCCACGCCGTGCTCGAGAAGAACATCCGCGGCCACAACATGGCAAAGGCGGCGGTGGAGATGGGCTGCTGGGGTCTCGCGTCCGTCCTGCGCGATACGCCGCTCTCCGCGCTGCTCGGCGGGACGCGCGACCGCGTGGCCACGGGAATCTCGCTGGGCATCCAGGCCGAGCCCGCGCTGCTGGTGCAGCGCGCGCAGGCTGCGGTCGCCGCTGGCTATCGCAAGATCAAGGTCAAGATCCAGCCAGGCCAGGATATCGAATACGTGCGCGCCGTTCGCGACGCGCTCGGCGACCGCGTGGACATGATGGCGGACGCCAACTCCGCGTACACGCTTCGGGACGTGGAGCATCTCGCGCAGCTGGATGCGCTTGGGCTCATCATGCTGGAGCAACCGCTGGGCGACGACGACCTCGTTCGCCACGCGACGCTGCAACGCCGCATGACGACGCCGATCTGTCTCGACGAATCGATCACGAGTGTGGATCGAGCGGAGGACATGATCACGCTGGGGAGTGGCCGCATCATCAACATCAAGCCGGGCCGAGTGGGTGGCATGAGCGCGTCGAAGGCCATTCACGACATCGCGGAGCGGGCGGGAATACCCGTGTGGTGTGGTGGAATGCTCGAGAGTGGCATCGGCCGAGCGTACAACGTGGCGCTCGCGTCGCTGCCGAACTTCTCGTTGCCGGGTGACCTCAGCCCCAGTGCACGCTACTGGGCGCGCGACATCGTGTCGCCCGAATGGACGATGGACGACGAGGGCATGGTGCACGTGCCGCGTGCTGCGGGCCTCGGAGTGGCGATCGACGAGGACCGCATCGAGGCGTTGACGGTGAAACGCGAAGAGCTGCGCCCGTCGCGCGCTGCGGTGAGCGCGTCGTGAGCAGCGCGCGCGACGGCCGCGTGGCGTATCGCACGCTCATCCCTCAAGCGCTACACGAGCGACTGGTCGCGCTCCGGCGCGATCTGCACCAGCATCCCGAGCTCTCGTTCGCCGAGCATCGCACGAGCGAGGTGCTGATGCGCGAACTCGAGGCACTCTCGCCCGCACGCCTCGAGCGCGTGGCGGGCACAGGGTTGATCGCGCGCATCGAGGGGCGCGATCCCACGGCGCCGGTCGTCGCCATTCGCGGCGACATCGACGCGCTGCCGATTCACGAGGCGACGGGGCTTTCGTTTGCGTCCACGAATGCGGGAGTGATGCACGCCTGCGGTCACGACGTGCATGCGACGTGGACCGTCGGGGCAGCGGCGTTGCTGGCGGAGTCTCCCGCTGATGGCGACGTGCTCGTCGTGCTCCAGCCGGCGGAGGAGATCGGCGAGGGTGCGGCCGCGGTGATGGAGTCAGGCCAGCTCGATGACGTGAAGGCGATCTTCGGCGCGCACGTCGATCGCCGGTTCATCGTGGGCCAGGTCGTTGCGCAGGCGGGGCCACTGGCGGCATCGGCGGACGTCTTCGAGATCGCCTTCACTGGTCGCGGCGCGCACGGGGCGCGGCCGCACGAGTCGGCCGACCCCATCGTCTGTATGGCGTCGGTGATCACCGCGCTCCAGACGATCGTGTCGCGACGGGTGAATCCCGCCACGCCGGCGGTGGTGACGATCGGGATGGTGAATGCCGGTACCGCATCGAACGTGATCCCGGAGCGCGCGACGATGTGGGGCACGCTGCGCGCGACGGACCACGCGACGCGCGCGCTGCTGCAATCGGAGGTGCGCGACATCGCGACGCACGTCGCGGCGGCGCATCACGTGGAGGCGGTGGTGACGTTCAGCGCCGGCGTACCCCCCGTGATCAACGACGTGCGCGCAGCGGCGTGGGCGGCTGACGCAGCAGTCGAGGTGGTGGGCGCGGAGTCCGTGTTTCCACTCGGCATCACGAACATGGCCGCCGAGGATTTCGCGTGGTACCAGCACCGCATTCCCGGGTGCTTCCTGCGTGTTGGCGCACGAGCGGATGGCGAAGCGATGACTCCCGCACACTCGCCGAGCTTCGATGTGTCGGAAGAGGCGATCTTCGTCGGGGCAGCAGTGCTGGCGGCGTGCGCACGACACGCGTCTGCCGCCTTGGCCGCGGAGCACCGGTGAGCACGCCGACGACGTCCACCGGCGAGCTGCGTCGCACGCTCGGATTCTGGGACCTCGTGCTGCTCGCGATGGGAACGGTGATCGGTTCGGGCATTTACCTGGTACCCGGCCTCGTGCTGCGGCAGACGGGCTCGCAGACCGGGCCGGCCATGGTGGTGTGGATTGCGGCGGGGATCCTGTCGCTGCTCGGCGCGCTGACGTACGCGGAGCTCGGCGCGATGAAGCCGGAGGCGGGCGGTCTTTACGCATTCATCCGCGATGCCTTCGGTCCAGTGTGGGCGTTCCTGTATGGATGGACGAGCTTCTTCGTCATCGCGAGCGGATCGGTGGCGACGTTGGCCGTCGCGTTCTCGAACTACTTCGGGCAGATCGTGCCGATCGGGCCAGTGACGGCGCGCCTGGTGGCGGTCGTCGTGATCGTGGTGACGGCAGCGATCAACGTGCGCGGCACGCGCCAGAGTGCGAACGTGCAAAACTGGACGACGGGCGTGAAGGTCGGTGCGCTGTTGCTGATGGGCGTCGCGCTGATCGCGTTCGGCCATCCGCAAGTGAACGACACGGCGACGATCTGGCCGTCGTCGATCACGCCGTCGCTGCTGACAGGATTCGGCACGGCGATGATCGGCGTCCTCTGGGCCTACGAGGGTTGGCAGTACGTGACGTTCTCGGCGGGCGAGACGATCGATCCGCAACGGACGTTCCCACGGGCAATCGCGGCGGCGACCGCGGCACTGGTGGTGACCTACCTGCTCGCGAGCTACGGGTACATCGCGGCACTCGGCCCGCAGGCGGCGGCGGCGAGCGACCACGTCGCGGCAGACGCGGTGGGCGTGCTGCTTGGTCCGATCGCTGGGAAGCTGGTGGGCGCGCTGATCCTCGTCTCCATCTTCAGCGCGGCGAACGGTTTGCTGCTCACCGCGCCGCGCCTGTACTTCGCGATGGCGCGCGACGGTGTGTTCTTCAAGCGCCTCGCGATGGTCCATCCGCGATTCGGCACGCCGGCGTTCGCCATCACGGCCATCGCGGCATGGGCCGCGGTGCTGGCGCTGAGCGGCACCTTCGAGCAGCTGCTCACCTACGTGGTGTTCACCGCGTGGATCTTCTACGGCATGGGCGGCATCGCCGTGCTGATTCTTCGGCGCACGGAGCCCAATGCCGCGCGTCCATTTCGAGTGCCGGGATATCCGATCACGCCGCTGCTGTTCGTGGCGTCGGCCGTGGTGCTCGTGGCCAACACCGTCGTGGCGCAGCCGCAGCGCGCGGCCACCGGGCTGGCCGTGGTGCTGCTTGGCACGCCCGCCTTTTTCCTCTGGCGCGCCAAGGCGCGTCGCGACGCGGTCCTTCCCTCCCCCGCGCCAGTGGAGCGCTGAGATGACCCTTTCTTCTTTCGACGGCCGTGCGGAACTGCGGAAGAGCAGATCCCTTGCTGCGCTCGGGACGACATGTGCGGTGGTCGCGCTACTCAGCGCATGCGGCGGCGCGCGCGCGACGACCGCTGGCAGCATCAGCGAGCCGGCTGATTCGCCCTACGACATCGTGATCGCCAACGGTCGCGTGGTGGACGGCGCCGGCAACGCGTGGTTCTACGGGGACGTGGCGATCCGTGGGGACCGCATCGTGAAGATCGTTCGTCGTGGATCACCGCTCGCGCTCAATGCGCGACGCCGCATCGATGCGACCGGGATGGTGGTCGCACCCGGGTTCATCGACATCCAGGCCGGCGGCAACTACGTGTCGGGCGACGGACGCGACGTCAGCAAGGTGACGCAGGGCATCACCACCGAGATCTTCGGCGAAGCGTACACCGGCGCGCCGATCAGTGAACTGTCGCTCACGGACGCGAGTGCGGCGGCGGCGGCAACGTCGCGCCGGTTCATGGGCCCGCGTGGCTTCGACGCATGGCTGCGCGCGATGGAGACCCACGGCATCTCGCCGAACGTGGGGTCATTCGTCGGGGCGAGCACGCTGCGTCAATTCGGCATGGGGATGCACATGGGCGCCGCGAATCCGGCGGCCATGGATGCGATGCGCGGTGCGATGCGCAACGCGATGGAGGACGGCGCGTTCGGTCTGGGCACGGCACTCATCTATCCGCCGGGGAACTACGCCAGCACCGAAGAACTCATCGAGATCGTGAAGGCGATGGCGCCGTACGGGGGCATCTACATCACGCACATGCGGTCCGAGGCAGATCAGGTGCTAGAGGCCATGGATGAAGCGATCCGCATCGGCCACGAAGGCGGCGTGCCGGTGGAGATCTATCATCTCAAGGCGGCGGGCACGGCGAACTGGAAGAAGGAAGCCGCGATGATCGCGAAGATCGACTCGGCGCGCGCGAGCGGCTTCGATGTGCAGGCGAACATGTATCCCTACACGGCCGGCGGCACCGGGCTCGCGGCGTGCCTGCCGCCGTCCGCGTCGGCCGACGGGAAGTTGTTCGCGAACATCGCCGACCCCGCAGCGCGCGCGAAGATCCGCGCCGAGGTGGCGCATCCCACGAGCTTCTGGGAGAGTCTCTGCGAGCAGGCCACGCCGCAGGGCGTAATGGTGGCGGGCCTGCGCGACCCGGCGAACCAGAAATGGTCCGGTCATCGCCTCAGCGAGATCTCCGCGGCGATGGGCACGGATTGGTTGGACACGGTGATGGATCTGCTGCGCAGCGAGAAGCGCGACATCGGGACGATGTACTTCCTGATGAACGAGGACAACGTGAAGCTGCAGCTCAAGCAGCCGTGGATGAAGATCGGCACCGATGCCGGCGGGACGGACCCCGACAGCACCAAGGCGCTCGCGCATCCGCGCTCGTACGGCACGTATCCACGCATCCTCGGCAAGTACGTGCGCGACGAGCAGGTGATCCCACTCGAGGACGCCATCCGGAAGATGACGAGCGCGGTAGCCGAGCGGCTCCTGATCCCCGATCGCGGCCTGCTGCGCCCCGGCATGTATGCCGATGTCGTGGTGTTCGATCCACGGCGCATTCAGGAGAACTCCACCTATGAGAAACCATTGCAGCTCTCGACGGGCATGCAGTCGGTGCTCATCAACGGCGTCGAAGTCGTACATGACGGCAGGCACACAGGCGCAAAGCCCGGGCGCATCGTGCGCGGCTCGGCGTGGCGCCCCGCAGGGACTTGATCACACACAGGAACTCGGAATGCGAACACGGTTTGGGCAGTATCTCATGAGCAGCTCGCTCGTTGCCGTGGCGCTCGTGGCCGTGGCGATCAGTGCATTGACCGCACGTCCCGCGCACGCGCTCCGCACGGTGCAGCAAGGCACCGCCGTCATCACGGGCGTGGTGATGGACGTCCGCAGCAGGCAGCCGGTGCAAGGCGCGTCGGTGACGATCGTCGGAACGACGTTCGGCGCACAGACCGGCGTCGACGGCCGGTACCGTATCGGCGGCGTCGTCAATCGGAGTCCGGTCGTCTCCGCCCGACGTATCGGCTACGCGACGCAGCGGCGCGCCGTGACGATAAGCGGCGACCAGGCCAGTGTGAACTTCGACCTCGAACCCGCAGCGGCGGCGCTCGACGAAGTGGTGGTCACCGGTACCGCCGGTGGCGAGCTTCGCCGATCCATCGGCAATGCGGTGGCGACCATCAACGCCGATGAAGCCATCTCGAAGTCGGGCGCGCAGAGCGTGAGTTCGCTGATTGGAGCGCGCGCACCGGGGGTCATCGTCGCGCCGAGCACCGGTCGTCTCGGTGCGGGGCCATCGATCCAGATCCGCGGTCGCAACAGCATCGGCCTGGACAACTCACCGCTGCTGTTCGTCGACGGCATCCGCGTGAACAACGCGACCAACGCGGGACCGGTCGCGCCACCGGGACGACTGGGCGGACAGGCGTCGAACGTCTCCGGCCGGTTGAACGACATCAGCCCGGAAGACATCGAGAGCATCGAGATCATCAAGGGACCAGCCGCCGCGACGATCTACGGTACCGAGGCGGCCAACGGCGTGATCCAGATCATCACGAAGAAGGGTTCGGCGGGCAACAAGCCTACGACCACGATCATGGTGGAACAGGGCTCGATCTTCCTGCGCGACGCGGCGGGACGCGTGCCGACGAACTACGCGAAGGATCCGAGCGGGGCGATCATCGCGTGGAATGGCATCCAGAGCGAAGCCGATCGCGGCACGCCGATCTACAAGACCGGGCAGACGCGCAAGTACAACGCTGCGCTGTCGGGTGGACGTGAGGCGCTGACGTATTACGTGTCGACGAGCTACGAAAACGATTTGGGGGTCGAGCCGAACAACTCGCTACGCCAAGGGACCTTCCGCGCCAACCTCAATGTGCAGCCGTCGCCGAACCTCGACTTCTCGTCCAGCCTGGGCTACGTGTCGCTGTCGAGTCATCTCGGTGCGGACATCGGCGCGTCCCCGCTGCTCGGCGCAGTGGTCGGTCATCCCCTGCTCTTTCCCAATGCGCGCGGCTTCTATCCGAACTTCACGCCCGACATTCCGCAGACGCTGTACGACAATGCGCAGGGCGTTCGCCGGTTCGTGGGCAGCGCGACGATCACGCATCGCCCCACGACGTGGTTCACGCACCACGTGATCGTTGGCGTGGACGAGACCGGCGATGACAGCCGTGCCATCGAGCACTTCACATCGGTGCCGGCACAAGTGGCGCTCATCGGAGCCGTTGCGGCCGGCGGTTCGATCGGGCAGACGCTCCGACACAATACGATCGTATCGTCCGAGTATACGGCGAGCGCGAAGGCGAACATCAGCCCGGCACTGACCTCCACATCGTCGGTGGGGGGACAGTTCTACCGCACCGAGCTGAATGCGAGCTTCCTCGGCGGCACGGGCTTTCCAGGCCTTGGCGTCGAGACGGTGAACTCGGCGTCGTCGCCCGCGGTGTCGACGCAGACGCAGACGCTCAACACCACCATCGGCGCGTATGGACAGCAGCAGTTCGGGTGGCGCGAGCGGCTCTACCTCACCGCCGGTTTGCGCGTGGACAACAACTCCGCGTTCGGCGACAAGCTGAAGTGGGTGACATACCCGAAGGTGAGCGCATCCTGGGTGTTGAGCGAAGAGCCGTTCTGGAAGCAGAACAGCCTCATGAACTCGATGCGCCTGCGCGCGGCATATGGGCAATCGGGTCGTCAGCCGGCAGCATTCTCCGCCCTGCGCACGTTCAGCCCGGCGCAGGGTCCGGGGGGCACGAGTGCGGTGACGCCGAACTCCATCGGCAACGCGGACCTCAAGCCGGAGCGCGGCAGTGAGGTGGAACTCGGGTTCGAGACGCAGGTGTTCAACCGGCTCGGTCTCGACTTCACGTACTTCACCAAGAAGACGACGGACCTGATCATCAACCAGCCAGTCGCGCCGTCGAGCGGCTTCTACGTCGCCACGCCGACGAATCTCGGCCGAGTGGACAACCATGGCATCGAGTTGCTCGCGACGCTCCAGGCCGTCTCGCAGAAGAATTTCGCGTGGGAGATCGTCGGCAACCTTGGCACCAACAAGGACGAGATCAAGGATCTCGGTGGCGTCGGTGGCGTGGTGTTGAGCGCCGGCCAGACGAACGTCGTCGGTGGGCCGATCGGCGGGATCTACACGAAGCGCGTGGTGTCGGCAGATCGCGATCCGACGACGAACCTCGCGACGAACGTCCTCTGCGACGGAGGCGAAGGCAAGGCAGCCGTAGCGTGCGCCTCGGCGCCGTTTGTCTTCATCGGAACGCCGACGCCGAAGGTCACCGGTTCCGTGGCGAACACGTTCTCGTTCTTCCGCCAGTTCCGTGTCTACGGGCTCGTGGACTTCAAGCGCGGCAATCGCGTGGCGAACAGCAACGAGCAACTCCGGTGCACAGGCGCGATCGGCGCCCCGCTGTGCCGCGCGAATTACTACCCACTCGAGTTCGATCCCGTGTACCTCGCCGAGCGTGTCGGCACTGCGGCGGCGCAGGGCATCACCGATCAGTACTTCCAGGACGCTTCCTTCGCGAAGCTGCGTGAGGTGTCGCTGACGTACACGCTGCCGGCGGCATTGCTGCGCGGATACCAGTCGGCGTCGATCACGCTGGCCGGCCGCGACCTGCACACGTGGACCAAGTACGCGGGCCTCGATCCCGAAGTGAACGTGTTCAACGTCGCGACGTCGTCCTCCACGGCCGACCAGGCCGTGACGCCGCCGCTCAGCCGGTTCATCGCGTCATTCAACCTCAAGTTCTGACCATGCGACTCATCGCTCATCGCCGTCACCTGGGCGCGTTGCTCGGCCTCAGCCTGATGGCCACCGCGTCGGTCATCGCGTGCAAGGACATCACGAGCCTGGCGCAGGAGAACCCGGGCGCACTCTCCGGGAGCACACTCTATGTCCCCGGCAATGCGGCGCTCATCGTCAACGGCGCGATCGCCGATTTCGAATGCGCGTACGCCCGTTACGTCGTCGGAAGCGGTCTCTTTGCCGACGAGCTGTCCGTGGGCATCTCGTCCACGGCCAACTTCGATTACGACGCACGCCGGGTGATCACGAACGCCACATATGGCACGAACCACTGTGGTGCGACGCCAAGCGCCGTGCAGCAGCCCGGCATTTACACGCCGCTCTCGACCGCGCGCGCCACGGCCGACACGGCAGCCGGGCATCTCGAAGGCTGGACGGATGCCGAGGTGGCGAACCGCACGAAGCTGATCGGCCAGAGCAACGCCTACGCCGGATACAGCCTCATTCTCCTCGGCGAGGGCATGTGCTCGGCCGCGATCAACCTCGGGCCCGAACTGCAGCCGGCCGCGCTCTTCGCAGAAGCGAAGACGCGCTTCGACAAGGCGATCACGGCAGCGACCACCGCCAACGACCAGACGACGCTCAACCTCGCTCGGGTGGGTCGAGCGCGGACGCTGCTCGACCTGGGCGGCGCGGCGAATCTTGCCGCCGCGGCAGCCGACGCCGCGCTCGTGCCCGCGACATTCGTGGTCAACACCTCACCGGACGCCATCAACACCCGTCGACAGAATTCGCTGTTCATCGCCATCTCGCAGAGCTCGTTCTCCACGGTGGACACGTCGTTCCGCAACGTGCTGGTGCCAGGCGGCACGACGCAGGATCCGCGCGTCGCGGTGACTGACCTCAACCGCAACGGCACGGCAACGGGCTCGCGCATCTTCCTGCCCGCCAAGGCGTCGACGAATGCAGCGCCGATGCGCATCGCGAGCTATGCCGAAGCGCAATTGATCATTGCGGAGAATGCGGCGGCGACGGGTGACCTCTCAGGCACCGTGACGGCGATCAACAACGCAAGGGCAAGAACGGCCGGCGTACCGCCTTACGCGCTACTGCCCGGTGCAACAGCGGCGACGGTGAAGACGCAGATCATCGAGGAGCGTCGTCGCGAGTTCTTCGCTGAAGGGCACCGCCTCGGCGACATCCGACGGTATGGCCTCCCATTCACTCCGGCGGCAGGCGCAGCATTTCAGTACGGCGGCGTCTACGGAGCGCAGACCTGTTTCCCACTGCCGGACGTCGAGCGCATCAACAACCCGACAATCGCCAAGGGCGCCTGACCCGCATGCCTTCTTCCCGCGCGTGGGCGCCCGTTCTCCTCGGCGCATTCGCTGTGGTCGTGGGCGCGGGCCTGCCCTGCCCGCTCGAGGCACAGGCCGCGCCGTACGACATCGTCATTCGCAACGGGCGGGTGCTGGATGGCTCGGGAAATCCATGGATCCTCGCCGACGTCGCGATCAAGGACGCGCGTTTCGTGAAGATCGGCGTGGTGCGAGAAAAGGGTCGCACCGAGCTTGACGCGCGGGGCAAGTACGTGACGCCGGGCTGGATCGACGTGATGGATCAATCGGGCGGCGTGCTGCGACGGAATCCGCTGGCCGAGAACAAGCTGATGATGGGCGTGACGACGGCGATCGGGGGCGAGGGGGGCACGCCAGTGAACGCCGGCGAGGTAGCGTCGTACTTCACGCAGCTCGAGCAGCAGGGCATCAGCATCAACTTCGGCAGCTACTTCAGCGAGACGCAGGCGCGGGTGGCGGTGCTGGGGATGTCGTCGCGAGCGCCGAACGCCGCGGAGCTCGGCCGTATGCGCGCGATCGTCGACACGGCGATGCGCGCCGGTGCGATGGGCATGACGACCGCCCTGATCTATCCGCCGAGCAGCTACGCGACCACGAGCGAGTTGATCGAGGTGGGCAAGGCCGCGGCGAAGTACGGTGGCATCTATGCGAGCCACATTCGCGGCGAAGGGAAGGAAGTCGTGCAATCGGTGGAGGAAGCGATCGAGGTCGGCGAGAAGGCGGGCATGCCGGTGGAGATCTTTCACCTCAAGGTGGCCTATCGTCCTGGCTGGGGAGTGGTGATGGACTCGCTTCGCCAAGTGATCGATGCGGCGCGGGCACGGAACGTAGACGTGGCGGCGGACATGTACGTCTACACGGCGGGCGGAACGGGACTCGAGGCGACGATCCCGAGTTGGGCGTCCGAAGGCGGGAAGGATTCGCTTCTCGCGCGGCTCGCGAATCCGACGACGCGGGCGCGCCTCAAGGCGGAGCAGAAGACAGGCGTGTCGGGATGGTGGAACATCATCGAGGCCGCTGGGGGGTGGGACGGGATCGTGCTCGCGAACGCGCGCAATGCGCAGAACGATCGCTTCAACGGCAAGTCGCTTTCGCAGATCGGCAAGGAGCTCGGGCGGGATCCGGCCGATGTCGCGTTCGATTTCGTCGCGCAGGGGAATGGCCGGGTGATGGCGCTCTACTTCATGATGAGCGAGCAGGACATCGAGACGGCGCTCAGGTTTCCGTGGACGAGCATCGGCAGCGACGCCGGCGCGGCGGCGACGTCCGGCGGCGGCGACGATCTCGGCCTCCCGCATCCGCGGTCGTATGGCAATGCCGTGCGCGTGATCGCGAAATACGTGAAGGAGCGCAACGTCATCTCCCTCGAGGAGGCGGTGCGCAAGATGACGTCGTGGCCGGCGACGCGGTATCGGTTGGCGAACCGAGGCTCGATTAAGGAGGGCAACTGGGCCGACGTCACGATCTTCGACCTGGCCACGCTGCACGACGCTGCCACCTACGAGAAGCCGACTGAATCCCCGACGGGCATCGAGTGGGTGCTGGTGAATGGGGACATCACGATCGATCATGGCAGGCACACCGGCGCGAAGGCCGGGCGCGTGCTCTACGGACCCGGGAAAGACGCTGTCGTCTCACCATAGAGGTAGGCCATGAGGAACACAGGCATCGTCGCGATGCTCGTGCTGTGCATCGCAGGTCCGAGTGGCGCGCAGCGCGCCCCCGACTTCGCCGCATTCGACACGTACGTGGCCAAAGCCGTCCGCGACTGGAACGGCGTGGGCTTGGGCATTGCCGTGGTGAAGGACGATTCGCTCGTCTTCGCGAAGGGCTACGGCGTGCTCGAGCTGGGGAAGCCGGCGCGCGTGGATGAGCACACGCGCTTCGCGATCGGCTCGACGACCAAGGCCATGACGTCTGCAGGGCTCGCGATGCTCGCCGACGAGGGCAAGCTGCGCTGGGACGACAAGGTCATCGACTACATCCCCGAGCTCCGCCTGTACGATGCGTACGCCACGCGCGAGCTCACCATTCGCGACTTGCTGACGCACCGCACGGGGCTGCCGGGCACGGACTTGTTCTGGGCCGTAGACGAGAACACGCTGCCGTTCACGGAGATCATCCGCCGCCTGCGCTATATCCGCCCGAGCACGTCGTTCCGCTCGACATGGAATTACCAGAACGTCATGTACGCGATGGGTGGCACCATCATCGAGCGCGTGTCGGGCATGTCGTGGGACGCCTTCATCCGCCAGCGCATCTTCCTTCCGCTCGGGATGAATGAATCCGAAGCCCTCGTGTCGCAGATCGAGGGGAAGTCGAACGTCGCCGTGCCGCACGCCGACATTCGCGACACGGTGCGCGTGGTGCCGATCAAGACGACGGACGTCGTGGCCCCTGCCGGCTCGGTGTGGTCGAGCGTATCGGACATGTCGAAGTGGATGCGCTTCGTGCTCGACAGTGGACGCGTCGGCAACAAGCGCCTCATCTCGCTCAACAGCTTTCGCGAGCTCGTCGCGCCGCAGATGCGCGCGCCGATGGAGCAGTACCCTGCGCTCGAGCTGTCGACTCCGCACTTCTTCAGCTATGCGCTGGGCTGGTTCGTCCAGGACTATCACGGCGAGACCGTGTGGATGCACACGGGCAGCATCAACGGCATGAGCGCGATCATCGGGCTGCTCCCGGAGCAACGAGTCGGGGTGTTCGTGCTCGGCAACCTCGATCACATCGAGCTGCGGCACGCATTGATGTACAAGGCGTTCGACCTGTATGGTGGCGGCCCGTCGCGCGACTGGAGCGGCGAGCTCAAGGCGCTGCTCGCGAAGTCGCACCAGGCGCGGCCCGCGACGTCCGCCGCATCGCAGCCGGCCAGAACCAGGGCGACGCTCGCGCTGGAGAAGTACGCCGGCACCTATGTGGATTCGGCGTATGGAAACGTCGCCGTGTCGGTGGTGAACGGTGCGCTCGCCGCGAAGTACGACAAGCTCAATCTCGGGGCGCTCGATCAGTGGGATCACGACGTCTTCCGCAGCAAGCCGAAGACGCCACTCGACCAGCCGATGCCACTGGTCTTTCAGCTCGACGGCACGGGCGGCGTCGCGTCGGTCCGTCTCTACGGCACCACCTTCATGCGGACGCGGACGTCGCCCTGAGCGCGCGAGCGGACACCATCAACCTCTCGGTCCATGCATGCTGACCTGATCCGCGTTCGCTCGATGGTCGCAATGGTATTCGTCGTCGTGGGCGCGAGCGGTCTTGGTGCGCAGCCGCCAGCCGCAGCGCCGGCACGAACTGACAGGTACGACGCCGACACGACCTTGAACGGTTATCAACTGATGGTCGCCAATGACGTCACGCGCGGCCGCTTCCGAAAGAGTCTCGAGAAGCCGGAGGCCATCCCGGTCAACAGGGTGGAGGAATACACGCTCGACCTCCACACGCAGAGCTATCGGTTCCTGAAGGGTCACCGGATCATGGTTCAGGTCCAGAGCAGCTGGTTCCCGCTCATCGACCGCAATCCGCAGACGTTCGTGCCCAACATCTTCGCCGCGCCGGACTCGGTGTTCAAGCCGGCCACGCAGAAGATCTACCGCGCGGCCGGCAAGGCGACGTTCATCGACATTCCGGTTGTGAGGAGTACGCCGCTGCTTCCCTGATTGGGACGACTGCGGAAAACGCGCCAACTGCGCACCCGTGCGCTCTCGGCGGTCGGCTTGCGGCCCGCGGTATCCACAATCACCCCCTGCTTCATGGCGTCGCCGATGAACGGGTCCATCGCGTCCATGAGTACCTTGGGAAAGGGAAGGTTACGGATGTCTTCGCTGTGCCTGATGAGCATGAGGTAGCGCATTGGTCAAGTCCGGAGTGAGTGTCGTCAGTCGATTGGTGTGCTGCTCCATGATCACGTCGAACGACATGCATCCGAATCGACACGATCTCGAAACTCGCACTTTCTTCAGCACGTCGACAGCACGGTCTGCCACCCTCGTTCACTTGACTCGGCGACGTCGCCGAGCGTAGCGTGAACGCAAGGATTTGATTCGCCGAGCAGGCGTGTGGTGTCGTTCTCGTCCGGTCAGCATGCCATCCTTGGCCGCATGTCCACCGACGACACCGCCTACACCTCGCCAGGGACTGGTGCGCGATGCTCATGGCAACAGGGACGAAGAAGTGGACGCTCGAGGAGGTGCACAGCCTCCCGGATGACGGGAACAAGTACGAGCTCGTGCGTGGGGAGCTGTTCGTGACACCGCCGCCTTTCCCCGAGCACGAAACGATTTCCGCGCGCCTCACGCGGATTCTCGATCCGTATGTCGAGGCCAACCAGCTCGGTTTCGTGTATCATCCGCGCGCCGTCGTGCGCTACGATGAGTCCGAGGTGGAACCCGACCTCATGGTGAGCCAGCGCATCGGCTCTCACGGCGGCGACAAGGCCTGGAACCGCGCGCCGACCCCCATACTCATTGTCGAAATCCATTCCGACAGCACGCGCCGTCGAGACAAGCTTCAAAAACGCAACCTCTACATGGACGCCGGTATCGCGGAATACTGGATGATCGATCCGAACCGACTCATCATTACATCCGTGCGGCGCGATGTCGACGATGTCGTGTTCACGAAGGAAGTGACCTGGAGTCCTCCTGGAGTCGCTACGCCGCTGACTTTCGACGTCGAGCGGATTTTCGACTAGTCCTCGCCGAGCGTGAGTACGGCGCGCGCCAATTGCGGCTGCCGCTTGCCGGCCAGCAGTGCCGCCGCGAGCACCTGCGCCACCGACGCATCCCACGGTTCGCTCGTGAGCTCCGCCACACGCCTCGGCAGGGACTCGATCGCCATGGCATAGTCGTGCAGCACGTCGACGGGGATCGCGGCCGCACCTGGCAGGTGCCGATTCATCTCCACGGTCGCTGCCACGTGCAATGACGACACGCGATCGGGCGCCCCGCGCGACTCCGCAATCGACAGCAGGTGCGGCACCGCCGCATACGCCGCGGTCACGGCAGGTCCGTCGGGACAGAGTGTCGCCCAGACCCCGAACCAGAGTTCCGCGCGCTCGCGCTCCCCGTCGATCGTCGCCAGCGCCTCCAGTAGCTGCGGGATGTCCTCCGCGCTGCCATGGGACTGGATGAGATCGCGCCATCGTGGGCTATTCAGTTCGAGCATCATGCGCGCCCCGCCGCGCCCAACCCTGCCGCGCGGCCCGTTGCCCACGCCCAGAGAAAATTGTAGCCGCCAATCGGGCCGAATGCGTCGAGGACTTCGCCGCACAGATACAGCCCTGGCTGGCGCTTGCTCTCCATCGTTCGCGGATCGATCTCGGCGAGACTGACGCCACCACCGGTGACCTCGGCCTTCTTGTAGCCTTCGTCGGAGCTCCACGGCAACGCCCCGCGCACGAGCATCTCGACGAGACGCAGGCGCTCGTCGCGCTGCAGCTCGGAGAGGACACGATCCGACGCCACGCCCGCCGCATCGATGAGCGCTGCCGCCAGGCGATCCGGCAGCTCCGCACGCACTGCGGCCAATACCGTTCTCGCACCACGCGGCGCGAGACGCTCCATCCAGTCGTCGTCGTCGAGCGTCGTCCAGCGCACGGTGACGCGCGCCGGCGGCTGCTCGGCGGTTGCACGAGAGCGCACGACGACATGCGAGACATCGAGCACGGATGGTCCGCTGTACCCGATGTGCGTAAAGAGAAACCCACCCGTCGCGGTTGCGGAGCGCACCTTGCTCGTGGCGGTGAGCGTCACACTCAACGACACACCGGCCAGTTTCGCATATGAGGCGGGTGGCGCGACCATTGGCGTGAGTGCCGCATATGTCGTGTGCATGACGTGACCCAGCTTTTCCGCTATGCGGAGCCCAGTTCCCTCGCTGCCGGTATTCGGCACGGAGAGCCCTCCCGTCGCAATGATCACCGCGTCGCAATCGATGGCTGGCGCTCCCGTGCAGAGCACCGTCCACCCAGTCGTCGCTGGCACGATGTCGGCGACCTGCGTCTCGCTGTAAAGCTTCACTCCGCGTCGCGCGGCGAGCGCGAGCAGGCCGTCGCGTACGTCACGCGCCTTGTGTGAGGCGGGGAAGAGCTTCTTCGATTCGGTCTCCTCGACGAGGGGGACGCCCACGTCCTCCTCGAAGAAGCGAACCTGCTCCGCCAGCGGCCAGCTGCGCACAAGCTTCCGCAGCGTGTTCGGCGACGAGTCCGTGATGAACCGCGTCTCGTCGAGCGACGATGGGAGCACGTTGCAGCGTCCGCCGCCGCTGATGAGGATCTTTCGTCCGCCGTCGCGCGTACGTTCGACGAGAATCGTCTCCGCGCCGGCACCGGCTGCGAAGATGGCCGCCATCGTGCCGGCTGCGCCCGCACCCACCACGACCACGCGCTTCGCGCTCATGGCGCGGCCTTCTCGAACATCAACCTGCCCTCCCACGACACGTCGTCACGAGCCGGTGGAAGGAGCGCGAGTCGATAGCGACCGTGATAGAGGACGACGTTCCACGACACGCGATGGCCGTCGTTCCAGAGTGCGACCACCGACCCATCGGCTTCGCGCGTCCATGTGCCCTGTTGGCCGAAGCCGGTGCAGCGTGCCCCACGACACGTGTACGCGCCATCCGCGCGGAGGTCGAGGGAATCCGGCCCGTCGCTCCACATACCGGCAAGCTGCGAGACGGCCGGCACCACCGGATGCACGTCGAGCGCCGGCCGTGCCACGAGTTGCGGCCAGAGGAGCGAGAGCGATGCACCGAGGAGGAGCGCAGCGGCCAGCACCCGCGTGCCTCTCCCGCGACGACGTCGCAGTCCGCCCGGCGCAATGGCTGCGCCGAGCACCGCGAGGGCGAGCAGCGTGAGAATCGCATAGGCGCCGCGGGGGTCGGCCCACGGCCGGGTCTCGATCATCCGTGCATAATAGCGCCGCGCGCCGGCGGCACGTCACACCTCGAGCTCGTCCCCCTCCCGCGCGACGGCGGCGTACAGCACGGGCATCAGGAACACGCTGATCAGGAGGCGCGAGAACAGGCCACCGACGATCACGAGTGCGAACGGTCGTTGCGAGTCCGAGCCCACCCCGGTGGAGAACGCCGCCGGCAACAGGCCGAGTGCAGCCACAAGGCCCGTCATGAGAATCGGCCGAAGCCGCAGCAAGGCCGCCTCGTGCGTCGCGATGGCGATCGATCGGCCCTGCTGTCGCAGTTCATTCGCATAGGAGATGAACACTACCGCCGTCTGCACCGACACGCCGAACAGCGCGAGGAATCCGATCCCCGACGACACCGAGAAGGGCGTCCCCGACAGCCAGAGCGCCAGCACACCACCCAGCGGCGCCGAGAGCAGCACGCCGGCCACCGTGATCGCCGGGAACTTGAAGTTCTGGTACAGCGCGAAGAGCAGCAGGAAGATGAGCGCGAGCGTCACCGGAATGACGACCTGCAGTTGTCCGCGCGACGCCGTGTACTCCTCGTATTCGCCGCCCCACGCGATGTGATAGCCCGCCGGCAGCTTGACCTGCTCCACCACGCGCTTCTGCGCATCCTGCACGGCACCCGCGAGGTCGCGTCCCTCCACCGAATACTGCACGCCGATGTACCGCGCATTGTCCTGGCGATAGATGAACGACGCGCCGGTACTCACGGCAATCGTCGCCAGTTCGCGCAACGGCACCTGCGCACCGCCCGGCGTCGCGACGAGGATGTTGCCGATCTGCTCGGGCGTCTCACGGAATTGTGGCTTGAGACGCACGACGAGGTCGAACGTCCGCTCGCCCTGCACCACCTGCGTCGCCGCGCTTCCACCGACCGCGGCCTCGATCAGCCCATTGATGTCGGCGACGTTGATGCCATAGCGCGCGATCTTCGCGCGGTTGACGTCCACCGTGAGGCTCGGCTGTCCCAACTCCTGCACCAGCGTCACGTGCGTGATGCCGGGCACTCCGTCCAGCACGCGCTTGATCGCCTTGCCCCGCTCTTCCAGCGTGGTGAGGTCGGTGCCGAACAGCTTCACGTCGAGTGAGCTCTTCAAGCCTGTCTCCGCTTCGTCGACAGCGTCCTGCGCGGGCTGCGTGTAGTTGAAGTTCACGCCGGGAAGCGCAGACAACTTCTTGTCGATGGCCCCGATCAATTCCGCCTTCGAGTGGAATGCACCATTCCACTCGCCATACGGCTTCAACCCGACGTAGAACTCGGCGTTGAAGAATCCGGTGGGATTCGTGCCATCGTCCGGACGACCGTGCTCGGACGCCACGATGGTCACTTCGGGAAACGAGCGCAGCACGGTGCGGATCTGCGGCACCAGCTTGGACGATTCGTCGAACGAGATGGTATACGGCATGGTCGCCCGCACCCACAGCGTTCCCTCGTCCAGCTTCGGCATGAACTCGGCGCCGACGCCGGCGAACACCACCATCGACAGCACGAAGGAGGCAACTCCGCCGCCGATGACGATGCGCGGATGTGCCATGCTCCAATCGAGCCCGCCCTCGTAGCGGTCCTGGATCCACCGGTAGATGTTGTTGCGGCGCTCGGTGAGCCCAACCCGCAGCAGCACGGAGCACAGCACCGGAATCACCGTGAGCGTGACGATCAGCGCGCCGATCAGCGCGAAGATCGTCGTGTCCGCCATCGGCATGAACAGGCGGCCCGACGGACCGGTGAGCACGTAGATGGGCAGGAAGCTCGCGACGATCACCCCCACGGCGTACACGATGGGCCGGTCCACTTCGGCCGCGGCGGTGGCGATCACCTGCTGTATGCTCACCCCCTCTCGTCCGCGAACCGACAGCTGGCGATAGATGTTCTCGACCATCACCACAGTGCCATCCACGAGGATGCCGAAGTCGATCGCGCCGATCGAGAGAAGATTGGCCGGGATGTGCTTCAGGTCGAGACAGATGAACGCGAACAGCAGCGCCAGCGGAATCGCCGCCGCCACGATGAGCCCCGCGCGAATGTCGTACAGGAAGAAGATGAGCACGACGATGACGAGCAGGATGCCGTGCAGCAGGTTGTCGCGCACGGTGTGCGTCGTGAGCGCAATGAGCTCGCTGCGATCGTAGAACGGGCGGATCTTCACGTCTGCCGGAAGAATGCCGTTGTTGAGCTCCGCCGTCTTCCGCTCGACACGCTTCAACACGGTCTGCGCCTGCTCTCCCGTGCGAATGAGGACGATGCCTTCCACCGCATCGTTCTGCGACATGAAGCCGAACTGGCCAAGCCGGGGCGCGTGTCCGATCGCGACGTCGCCGATGTCCTTCACGAACACGGGCGTACCGTTCTCCACCTTGAGCACGACGTTGCCGATGTCCTCGAGCGTCCCCAGCCGGCCGAGGCCTCGGACGTAGTAGAACTGCCCGCCTTCGGAATAGAAGCCGCCGCCCGCGTTCGCATTGTTGGCGCCGAGTGCCGTCCCCACATCACCCGCCGAGAGCCCGTGACCGGCGAGCTTCGTGGGGTCGAGGAGCACCTGATACTCCATCGTCTCGCCGCCGAGCGACGAGAGCTCGGCGACCCCGGGCACTGAGCGATACTGCTTGTCGAGCACCCAGTCCTGGAGGATCTTGAGCTCCATGGCGGAGCGATCAGGGCTCTCCAGCACGTAGCGATACACGAGGCCGGACGGTGACGTCAGTGCGGAGATGCCCGGAACGACCCCGTCAGGCACCGAGATGTCGCTGATGCGCTGGAACGCCTGCTGCCGCGCGAAGTAGCTGTCCGTTCCATCCTCGAACGTGAGCCGGACGTCGCTCAGGCCGTAGAGCGACACCGATCGCGTCACGCGCAGCTTGGGCAGTCCGCTCATCCCGTTCTCGACCGGCACCGTGATCAGCCGCTCGATCTCCTCCGCCGCGTGACCGGGCCACTGCGTCACGATTTCCACCATCGGCGGAGAGATGTCGGGGTAGGCATCCACCGGCAACCGCTTGAGCGACCACACGCCGACGACGATCAGCGCAACGGTCATCAGCAGCACGAGAAGCGGTTGCCTCAGTGATGCGCGGACGATGCGATGCACCATCGACGGTGCCGAACGCGCCTCGAACTTTTCCGCGATGTTGTCCGACCGCTCGTACGGCGGTTCGCTTGCCGGTGGCGCGTCCTCGTCAGGAATCGTCATTGATTCCCCGCGAACTGCAGGAAGAGCGACCCGTCCACCACGATGCGCTCACCCGAGGTGAGGCCGGCCTTGATCTCGTACTGCTCGCCGATGCGCGGCCCGATGGTCACCGCCCGCCGCACGAACTTGTTGTTCGGCATGGCCAGATAGACGAACGGAAGGTTCTGGTCGTCGCGCAGCACGGCGGACACCGGGATGAGAATGCCGTTGCGCCCCTGGCTCGCCTTGATGCCGACGTCCACGAGCATGTCGCGCTTGAGGATGTCGCGCGGGTTCGGCACGAGCACCCGCACCTGCGTCGCCTTGCTCGCCGGGTCGACGAGCGACGCGACATAGACGACGCGCCCCATGATCGGCGCGGCTTGCGCGGCCGTCACCACGGTGGCCTCCTGGCCCGGCGCCACCGCGGCCAGCTCGGACTCGAACACGTTGGCCATCACCCACATCGTGGAGAGATCGGCGATCGTGAAGGCCTGCGTACTGCCGGCCTGGATGAGCTGCCCCGGGTTCACGAGCTTCTCCACCACCGTACCGGCGATCGGCGCGCGGATCACCGCGGCGAGCGCGGACGTCCCGCGATTCTCCCGCACTGCCGTGATGCTCGCTTCGTCCACGCCGAGTGCGCGCATCTGCTCGAGCGCCGCGTCACGATCCGCCACGGCACCCGCGGCATCCGTCTGGGCCTGCTCGAGTTCGCGGCGCGGAATCGCGTCGTTCTTGAAGAGTTGTTCGTCGAGGTCGGCGATGCGCTGAAGGTTGCGGTAGGCCGACTGCGCCTTCCGATACGCGGACACCGCGGTGGCGAAGTCGGGCGACGTCACCAGCGCCAGCGGCTCGCCACGGCGCACCACGCTCCCGGGATTGACGAAGATCTTCGTGATGGGACCCGACACCGGCGCAAGCACCTGCGTCGAATGGTCGCCGTTGAACGCCACGGTGCCGGTCGTCTGGATGGAGGTGCGATACGACGTGATCTCCACCGGTGACACGCGAATGCGTGCGGCCTGTTCCGGCGTCACCGACACGGCGCGCGCGCTGCCGCTGGTATCGCTCGCCACCATCGGGCGCGCAGTGTCGCCACCGGCCACCACCTTCGGCGAATCACCCGAGCATCCAGCAGCGGCGACGACGAATGCCAGCGCGGGAATCCTGCGAACCATCGTCGAGCGACTCATGGATTTCTCCGCGGCGGAATGGCGGCGAGCGGCGTAGCGGCAGCGCGTTCGAGGTCGGCGCGTGCACTGTTGGCCGCCGCAAGGGCATCGGCGTATTGTGTTTCAGCATCGAGCAGGTTCCGGCGCGCATCGAGCACATCCAGCGCGGATGATCCGCCGAGTCCATAGCTCACGGATGCGACGCGATACGTCTCGCGCGCCACCGGCAGCAAGCCGTCGCGGATGAACGTCGCCTGCCGGAGCGCCGCATCGGCCGCGGCGTATGAGGCGCGTACGTCCTGCGATACTTCGGCGCGCAGATCGCGGTATGTCGCGCTCAGCTCGCGCTCGCGATGCTGGCTCTCCGCGATCTCGCCCTTCGAATGTTGCCAGAAGAAAATCGGTACCGGCAGCGCGATACCGGCGGAGAACAGCATGCCCGATCCATCGGGTCCGTAGTCGCGCTGTGCTGCGAGTGTGAAATCGGGCAGCCAGAATTCGCGGGCAAGCGCCGTCGCCGCACGAGCGCCGACCTGCTGGCTACTCAGCGACGCCAACTCGGGACGCACGTCGAGCGCC
>JBBQDT010000042.1:0-29464 GCA_038319955.1 Gemmatimonadales bacterium
ACACCGTCCTTCGTGACCGTCGGGGCGCCGAACTTCTTGTCGATGACGACATTGCGGCCCTTGGGGCCGAGGGTGACCTTCACCGCCTCGGCAAGCTGATCGACGCCGCGCTTCAGTGCAGCGCGTGCATCCGTGTTGAAACACAGTTCCTTGCTAGCCATGGTAATCCTCTTTGTCGCAGGGAGAGTTAGGAGACGCTCGCGAGGACGTCGGACTCGCGGAGGATCAGATACTGCTCGTTGTCGAGCGTGATCTCGGTGCAGCTGTACTTCCCGTACAGCACCTTGTCCCCAACCTTCACGGACATCGGAACGAGCTTGCCGTCCTCGTACTTGCCCGGACCCGCGGCGATGATCTCACCCTGCTGCGGCTTCTCCTTCGCCGTGTCGGGGATGTACAGTCCGCCGCGCATCTGCTCCGTGTCTTCCGACGCCTTGACGACGACCCGGTCAGCCAATGGCGAAATCTTCACGCCGGCCGCGCTCTTGGTGGCCATAGGTGGTATGCCTCCGTCTCGATGAAATGGATACCTCTTCTCCTTAGCACTCATCATTGTCGAGTGCTAACAGAATAGGATGATAGCCCCGACGGCGGCCGCAGGCAAGGGGGACACTCCACGCAGCACTGCCTACATAAGTTGTTGGCACACTTAATGTTAGCGTGCTCGTCGCGGGTGAGTGAACCGTCAGCCGACGAGGTTGAATGCCATCGCGAGCCCGTGCAGCGTCAGCCACGGATCCACCGCATCGAAGCTCCGGCAGATCGGCGCGAACATCTCCGCCAGCCCACCCGTCGCGATCACCATCGGCCGCTCGGGACGCGGCCATTCGTCCACGATCCGCCGCACGATGCCGTCGATCGCCTCCGCATTCCCGAACATCACGCCAGCCCGAATGCAGTCCTCGGTGCGCTTGCCGATCACCCGGTCGGGCGCCACGAGGTCGGCCGACGGCAGCTTGGACGTCCGTCGAAAGAGTGTCTCCGCCGCCGTGCGCACACCGGGAGCGATCACGCCGCCGAGAAAGACCGAGTCCTTCGTGATGCAATCGAACGTCGTCGCAGTGCCCAGGTCCACGACGATGCAGTCGCGCCCATACCGCCGGCTCGCGATCAGAGTGTTGATGATCCGGTCGGCGCCCACGGTGGCCGGTTCATCCACGGCCAGCGTGATCGGCAATGGCGATGTGCCGTCGAACACCTCGAGCCGCTCCACGGGCAGCCAGCGCCTGCACGCTTCGACGAGATGTGTCCCCATGCCGCGCACGACCGACGCGATGGCGACACCGCGCACCTCGCGCAGGGGCACCTCCGCCTGCGCGATGAGTCCGTGCAGGAGCACGCCGACTTCGTCCGATGTGCGCGGCACGTCCGTCGTGATGCGCCAGTGCGCCCGCAACGTGTCGCCGTCGAAGAGCCCGATTGTCGTCTCCGTATTGCCGACATCGAAGGTCAGGAGCATGAGAGCGGCTCGGCGAAGGTGAGTGATCCGGAGCGGTGAGCAGTGACCTGACCCTCTGCGGCGACGAGCAGGTCGCCCGTGGCGCTGATGCCCTGCACCACGCCCCTGGTGGGTGCATCGATGACTCGTCCGGCGGAGAGGTCGCGCGCGCGCCAGCGCGAAAGTTCCTCCTCGGACAGATGACGACTCGCGGCAGCGGCCCGGCGCAGCGCAGGCACGAGGCGATCGAGTGCCGCGATGCGGCTGACGCCCGGCGCGAGCCCCGCCCCCGTCGCGACGTCCGGCGCCCGCACGTTGAGGCCGAACCCGATGGCCACCCAATCCGGCGTGGTGCCGCGCCAGCGTGTCTCGATGAGGATGCCTGCCAGCTTGCCGTCGCTGACGAAGAGATCGTTCGGCCACTTCACACGGACGGTCGCTCCCGCGAGGTCATCCAGCGCTTCTGCCGCATACAGCCCGCACCTGACTGCGAGCACGTCGAGCGCGCGGGCGTCGGTCGGTCGTTCGACCAGCGTCAACCAGACGCCGGCCCGTGGTGCGGACGTCCACCGCCGGCCGAGCCGTCCACGACCCGCTGTCTGTTCGTCCGCGATGACGAGCGTCCCCGATGCGGCCGTGGGTGCCAATGCGTGCGCAACGTCGAGTGTCGATCCCACGGCATCGAACGCGTGCACGGCCGGCAGCCGCCACCGCTCGGCGAGCACCACGACCGGCTCGCCATCGTACTGGCGAGCCTCGCGCGCGTCAGCGGCCGATGACAAGGAAGTACACCACCGCGAGCACGATGCGATACCAGCCGAACACGGAGAAATCGTGCTTCTTGATGTAGCCGAGGAACGACTTGATGGCGACGATCGCGGTGATGAAGCTGACGACGAACCCCACCGCGAGCATCCCGTAGTTGCCGCTGAGCGCCGACCGATTCTTCAGCAGCTCGAGCCCGGACGCAGCCAGCATCGTCGGCACGGCAAGCATGAACGAGAACTCGACGATCGTGCGCTTCGTGACACCGATGAGCGACCCGCCCACGATCGTCGCCGCGGAGCGTGACACCCCGGGGATGATGGCGATGGCCTGAAACAGGCCGATGAGGAACGCCTTTCGGTAGGTGATCTGCGCAAAGTCCACGTCCTCGTCATTGGGCACCTGGAATCGCTCGAAGAGGATGAGCGCGATGCCGCCGATCAACAGCGCAAGCAGCACCACCGTGACGTTGCCGAGGAGGTAGACCTTGAGCGCCTTGTAGACCGTGAGGCCGATGATGCCGGTTGGAATCACCGCCACCACGAGCTTCTTGAGCACGTCCCAGTTCCAGAACTTCGACCAGTACAGTACGACGACGGAGAGGATGGCGCCGAGCTGGATGATGATCTCGAAGCTCTTCAGGAATTCCGACTCGGCGAGCTTCAGTACGTGGCTCGCGAGGATGAGGTGCGCAGTCGACGAGATAGGAAGGAACTCGGTGATTCCTTCGACGATGCCGAGGATGAGCGCGTGAAGAAGCGACATGCAGGCTGGGTAGGCGGCGTGGAGGGAGGAGTGCAGGCCTGCGGAAGATAGCCAGCGCCGCGCCGCCCGCTGGTCACTTCGTTCCGTTCAGGGCGCGGGTGTAGAAGGACTCGTACTGCGCCACCACTTCGTCCAGCCCGAAGCGGGCACGGGCATCGGCGGCGGCGCGTGTGCTCACGGCCTGCCACCTCGCATCGTCGCCGAGGAGTGCGATTGCGGCGCGCGCCATGCCCTCGACGTCGCCGGGCTCGCACAATGATCCCGTCTCGCCATCGAGCACCACCTCGGGCAGTCCTCCCACGCGGCAGCCGATCACCGGAACGCCACACGCGAGCGCTTCGAGCGCGCTCAACCCGAACGACTCGCTCTTGGTGGGCAGCAGGAAGAGGTGTGCACTGGCCAGCAGCGGCGCCACGGAGTCGAGCTTGCCGAGGAAGTACACGTCGTCACTGATGCCGAGATCGCGCGCCTGCTGTTCGGCCTCCACGCGATCGGGTCCGTCGCCCACCATGACGAGGATGCTCGGTATCTCCCTGGCGACGCGCGCATACGTGGCCACCACGTCCTTCACGCGCTTCACCGGCCGGAAGTTGGAAACGTGCATCAACACCTTTCGGCCCTTCGCCATGTCGGCGAACTGCGGCTCGTAGCGCGCGCGGTCGTAGACATCCGGGTCGATGAAGTTGGGGATGACCTCGATGCGGCACCCCGTGCATCCGAACGCCGAGAGCGTCTCGTCGCGGAGGTATTGCGACACGGCCGTGAGGCCGTCCGACTTCTCGATGGAGAACTTGGTGATCGGGAAGAAGGACGGATCCTGTCCGACGATGGTGATGTCGGTACCATGCAGCGTAGTCAGCACCTTGATGTCGGGGCGCGTCTTCACGAGCATCTCGCGCGCGATCCACGCGCTGGTCGCGTGCGGAATGGCGTAGTGCACGTGGAGCAGGTCGAGCTTGTGCGTCAACACCACTTCGTGCATGCGCACCGCCAGTGCGAGGTCATACGGTGGATACTCGAATAGCGGATATCGGCCCACATCCACTTCGTGGTAGTAGATGCGCGGGAGGAATTCCGTGAGGCGGAACGGCTGCTGGTACGTGATGAAATGGATCTCGTGGCCACGATGCGCGAGCGCGATGCCCAGCTCGGTCGCGACGGCGCCGGAGCCACCGTAGGTCGGATAACAGGTGATGCCGATGTTCACGCGTTCGTCGCCTCTCGATTCCACCACGCCATTGCCTGCGCCTCCCAATCCGGGTCATTCGTGCTCAGGGTGGTCACGTCTTCGCCAGCAAGCTGATGCCGAAACCAGGTCCGCTGCCGCTTCGCGTACTGTCGCGTTTCGATGATGATACGCTCGCGGGCCTGCGGAAACTCCAGGGTGCCGTGCACCACCTTACGAATCGTTCCGTAGCCAGATGCGTTCCACGCCGGCGCCCCTTCTGGAACCGTTGCCATGAGGTGACGCACTTCCTCATCCCAACCACTGTGCAGCATCACGTTCGCCCGATATTCGATCTGAAACGCCAGCGACGGCCCTGGATCGACGAGAAGGTATCGCGCTCGCCGACGTGGCGCGCGCCTGTTCTCGCGGTGCAGGTCGCTCATGCGTCGTCCGGTGAGGAGCGCGATCTCGATGGCGCGCAACAACTGCGTCCGACCGAGATGTGCCCGTTCGGGGTCCAGCTCGCCCACCCAGCGCCGCAATTCCGCTGTGGCGTGATCGGCCAGCGATGCCTGGATGGCGAGACGATCGCCGTCGTCCATGGGCGGCTCCTCGAACAGCGCGCCGAACAGTGCCCGCAGATACAGTCCCGTGCCTCCGACAACCACCGGTGTCCTGCCGCTAGCCGCGATCTCGTCGACCCACACGTCGGCGCGATCCGCCCACCATGCGGCCGACGCGCGTTCCGTGGGATCGAGAACGTCGATCCCGTGGTGTGGCACCGCGAGCTGCTCGCGCCGTGGCGGCTTTGCGGTACCGACATCGAATCCGCGATAGAGCTGACGCGAGTCAGCACTGACGACACTCAGCTCGGCGAGACGCGAGAACCACACGGCCATTAGCGTCTTACCCGCCGCCGTCGGCCCGCAGATGACGCGAATCGGAGCGTCGCTACTGTCGGCCAAAGCGACGCTCGAGCTCGGGCCACGACAGCTGCACGATCGTCGAGCGCCCGTGCACGTCGTGCGCGGGGAGACGCGTGTCGCCGAGTGCGATGAAGAGTGCGCGCATCTCGCCGGGCGAGAGCTCGTCGCCCGCCTTCACCGCGGCCTTGCACGCCACCGTGGCGGCGAGGCGCTCGTGTTTCGCGTGTGTCGCGCTCTCGCGGTCGCCGGCGAGCGTGGCGAGCGTCTCGCGCAGGCACTTCTCCGCGTCGAAGCGCGGATACGGCATCGGCACGCTGTGCACGAGCAGCGTGTGTCCGCCGAAGCCATCCACCTCGAACCCCAGCTTCGCGAGCAGGTCGCGATGCGCCTCGAATGCCTCACCCTCGGCCGGCGAGAGATGGAGCGTGAGCGGAAAGAGCAGCCGCTGCGAGGGCGCTTCGCCGCGCTCGAGCACGCCCATGAACTTCTCGTAGAGCACCCGCTCGTGCGCGGAGTGCTGGTCGATGAGCACCACGCCATCATCGTGCTCGAACATCATGTACATCCGCTTGAGCTGGAAGAGCGGCGGCACGACGATCGGCGTGCGCGACTCGGGCTCGGGGCGCACCGACGGAAATTCCGGCTCGGGCGGCGCGCCGATCGCATCGGCGTTCGACGTCAGGTCGCTGCGCTCGGCGAACAGGCCTGACGCGTCAGGGGTGGTCGGCCGAAGCAGCTCGACGTCGGCCGACGCGGGTGCGTTCCAGTTCGCGCCGTTCACGGACCAGCGACGCACACCGAGTGCGGCGCTCGCGTCGAAGGTGCCGAGCGCACGGCGAACGGCGTCTTCCACGGCGCGCTCGACCACCCAGCGATCCTGGAAGCGCACTTCCGCCTTCGCCGGATGGACGTTGACGTCCACACTCGCCGACGGCACGACGATCTCGAGCAGCAGCGACGGACGCAGGCCTGCGGAGATCGTCGAACGATAGGCCGTCTCGGCGGCGCGGATGATTCCGTTGTCGCGAATGACGCGGCCGTTCACCGTGATGAACGTGCGACGACTGGCCGTGCCGACGTCGGCGGGCCGTTCGGCGAGTCCGCTCACCTGGATGGCGCCGCGCACGTCTTCGATGTCCACCATGCGGTCGGCGACGCTCGCGCCCCAGAGCGCGGCAACGCGATCGCGGAGAGAATGCGCTGCGGGCAGCGAGAAGGTCTGCTTGCCGTCGTGGGTCAGCGTGAATCGCACATCGCGCCGGTTGAGCGCGATGGTCGTCATCGTCTCCAGCACGCTGCGCCATTCGGAGCGCGCACCGCGCAGGAATTTCTGTCGAGCCGGCGCGTTGTAGAACAGCCGCGACACGGCTACCGTGGTCCCGCGGCGACGCGCCGTCTCACGCACCTCCTGCACGGCGCCGCCGGCGGCCTGGACGGCGGTGCCCGCGCCATCGCCCGGCGCCGTCTCGATGAGCAGCTGGCTCACCGAGCAGATGGCCGGCAGCGCCTCGCCACGAAAGCCAAAGCTCCGCACGCCGACCAGATCGGAGGCGAGACGAATCTTCGACGTGGCGTGCCGCTCGAGCGCGAGCACGGCGTCGTCGCGCTCCATGCCGCTGCCGTCGTCACTCACGCGAATGAGCTGGCGCCCGCCTTCCTCGACGGCGACGTCGATAGCAGTGGCGCCGGCATCGAGGGCGTTCTCGACGAGTTCCTTTACGGCGGAGGCGGGGCGCTCCACCACTTCGCCGGCGGCAATCTGGTCGGCGACAGCGGATGGAAGTACAGCGATGCATGCCATGCGACGAATGCTATTCGATGGCAGGGGCGGAAGGTATCGCTGTCAACGAGGAAGACGTCATTCCGTCCTCCCGTCAGTTCAGTCTTCCACCGGAATCGCGTCCATGAGCAGCACGCTGGACGCGGGAACCCAGCCCGCGCGCGCGCCGTCCAGCGCGATGCGCACCCACGCGCCTTCTCGTGCACCGATGCGACCCGTTTCGCCCACGGTGCCACTCGCGGACGCGGCGGCGGAGCCAGGCGCCTCGAGCAGCACGCGGCTCGTGCGCAACACCGCGAGTCCGCCCGGATCGAGCCGCTCTTCCACTTCCAGCGCGCCGAGCAGGAGCACGACGCCCAGCGCGAGCGCTCCACCGGAGACCGCGCGTGCGTTGCTCGGACGACGCGAGGGCGGAACGATCAGCATGCACCAGGCACCCAACCAGCACAGGAGTCCCGCGAGTGCGACCGCGTCGGCCGGAAGAGGAGGCACGTAACCCGGCGCGCGCAGCAGCGGTGGCTGCACGGCCTCGAGTCGCTCGCGTGCCTCGCCGTCGAGGGGATCGAGCCGCAGCGCGCGTTGCCAACCTCGCACGGCGGCGGCGCTGTCACCACGCGACCACGCCGCCGTGCCGAGATTCGCCCAGGCGTCCACGGCCCGTGGCGCCCGGGTTGCGACGCGGGCAAACAAGCGCTGCGACGTCGTGAACGCCGAGTGATCGTACGCTTCCACGCCGCGCGTGAATGTCTCGGCAGCGCCGCGCGGCAGTGCGAATGCGGCGCTCGCCACGCCGATGGCGCACGCGATCGCGACGATCGTGCTGACGACGGCGGTGGACGCTATCGGACGCACCGCCTGTGCATCCACCGCGGTCGCGAGCTGTGCCGCCTCGCCCGTCGCGTCGTCGCCGATGCGTCCCGACGGCGAGAATGCTGCCGCGTCGAGCCGTTCGAGGAACTCGCCCGCGCGATCCGCCGTCTCTGGCGTCACACCGTTGCGGCGGAGGGCGCGCGCGAACACCTCGCGCTGCGTGACGCCGATCGTCCCGGGCACACGCTCACCAACGGCATCGAGATACAGCTTTCGCAGCTCGCGCGCAGTGAGTCGATCCTTTTTCGACGCCGACTGCCTGATGCGCCGCATCGCTGACCGCCGCTCGGTGCGCCCCTTGGCTCGTCCGCGCGCACGTCGGAGCGCCGCTGGCACCGGCGCCACGGCGAGGAGGAGCCAGTACCACGGTCGCGACGCGATCGGCGGCGCCTTTTCGGCGCGCAGCACCCGCCGGATTCCCAGGCGCGTCACTGGCGTCGAGTCGACTGTGGCGAGCGACGCGGTGGCGATATCGAGGGCAAGCGGTGGTGCGCTCGCCGCCTCGTACTTGCCCAGCGCGGGATCGAAGTACGGGTAGTCGATGCGCGGCACTTCCTGCCGGCCGGGCTGCCTCGGCGTGAGCAGCCAGTCGAACTCCTTCGAGCCGCGCACGCGCGCCTGCGACGTGTCCACCACCACGCGCTCCTCGCCCTCGGAGACTGATGCCCACCCCACGGCGAACGACGGACGCGGCCAGAGCTTCACGTTGCCCGATCCCTCGAGGCGCAGGGTGAGCACGACAGGGTCGCCCATGCGGGACGTGTCCGTGGACAGCCGCGACGTTGCGCCGAGTGCGCCGACGGCGCCGGCAAAATCAGCTGGGCGATCGGCGACGGGCACGTCGAGCGCGATAAAGCGCACGCTGTCCGTACGCAGCTCGAAGCTCTCTTCGCGCGAGAAGAACGACGTCGACAGCGGCAGCGAATACGTGAGCGCGGCCGGCGCGATCGCCGTGCGTCCCGCAAAGAGCGGAAAGAGCGCGCGGCGATACGACAGCGTCTCGAAGCAGCGCCGGCCGACGCGAGTCAGCGCCGCAGGAGGCGCGAGGTCGTACGCCAGCACTCCCGGCATCTCGGGGGGAAAGAAGGTCGGGTTGCGACGCAGCCGCTGGCGTGCCGATTCGTTGAGCTGCACGTCGACGACGTAGTCCACCTGCTGTCCGACGTACAGCGTGTCGCCCTGGGCGCCGCGTGTTGAGCGGTCGAGCCAGGCGCGCACGAGCACGGTGGGAGGCAACGCATCCCCCGAATGGACGTTCACCGGCAACGGCGTGGCCGAGCCGCGCATCGCTCCCACTGTGGCAATGAACTGCGGCAGCCCCACCTTCCCGACACCGTCCGTGGCGAACACGAAGGTGGCCTCGGTGAGGGACGACGGCGCCCCAGCGCCATCGCGTTCGACGCGGTTGACCACGCGCGACTTGAGGAGCTGCATGGACTCGCCGGGAGACGCCGACGCGATGCGCGGGGCGATCATGCCTGGGGCGCGGGCGGCCACGCTGATCTCCATCGGCGCGCAGGTCGTGGCCGTGTCTGGTCCGTGCGCGACCACAACGAGCTGCGCGACGATGAGCAGCCCGATCACGCCCGAATCACCAGTCCTTTCCGCCCGGTGGCGGCTCGGGCCTGTTCTGCTTCTGCTTCTTGCTCTGCACGTCGCGCTCTTCGCGCTCGGCGCTGCCGAGCAGTTGCTCCGCCTGCCGTTGCGCGAGCGTCGGCTGCGGTTTCGGCTGCTGCTGCGCCGGCGACGGCTCGGCGTTCGACTGGCCGCCCCCGCCACCGCCGCCCCCGCCCTTCTTCTGCTTGTCCAGCGCCAGCTCGTAATTCCATTTTGCGTCGAGATCGGAGGGCTGCTGAATCAATACGCGTTTGTAGAGAGCGAGCGTTGCCTTGAGCTCCGCGGACGCGGAGTCGCCTTGCAACGCGCGGCCGCGAAGGAGATGAGCGAGGCCGGCATTGAAGCGCCCACGATATTGAACTACGGAATCCGCCTTTTCAGCCACACGTTCGAGAATTTCAGCGGCGCTCGCCGTGGAATCTGCCGCGAGGAGCGCTGTGCCGTAATTGTAGAGCGCGCCGGGAGTCTTGTCCCCTTTCGCGACGACCTGGCCCAGCAGCATGGCGGCGCGCGTGTAATCCTTCGCCGCGTAGGCGGCCGCGCCGTCGATCGACTCCCGCGCTGGCGCGCAGCCGGCGAGGAACACGCTTGCGACGAGTGCGGCAGCGACGGCGGTCTCCGCCGATGCCGCACGCCGGCGACGACGGCCGCGACGCCCGGCGAGTATCGTGTCGAGCCAAAGCAGCAGCACGGCGGGCAGCAGGAACCACTGGAAGCGCGGTGTGAGCGACTCACCCGTCTGCGTCGTCCGGGTGCCGGCGCGCAGCTTTCCCAGCGCCGACTTGATGCGCGCCGCCTTGTCCGTCGCCTCGGCGGGAATGAACGTGCCGTTCGCCGCCTTGGCCGCGGCGGCGAGCAACTCCGGTCGATAGTGCGTCGTCACCACCTGCCCATTCTCGTCGCGCTTCTGCGTCACGCCATTTCCTTCCCGTATCGGAATGGTCGCGCCTGCGGCGGTGCCGAATCCCACGGTCACGAGGCTCACATTGTTCTCCGCCGCCTTTTGCGCCGCGGCGATCAGCTCGTCCGTAGGTTCGAACCCTTCCCCATCGCTCATGACCACGAGGGCTCGGTCCGCGCCGCTCTTCGTCAGCGCGAGGAGGCTCGTGCCCTGCGTGATGGTAGACGCCAGGGAGCTGCCAGCCTGCCCGACCACGCTGGGATCCAGGTTATCGAGGAACAGATCGAGTGCTCCCCCGTCAACCGTGATCGGCGTGAGGACATACGACCGCCCGGCGAACGCGAGCAATCCGACCCGATCGCCCGGGCTGATGGCGCGCAGCCGCCGGATTTCCTGCTTCACGCGCTCGAGCCGGCTCGGCTTCTCGTCCTGCGCGAGCATCGACAGCGAGGCATCGACGGCCAGCACGAGATCCACGCCGCTCGAGCGGACGACGGTCTTCTCCGCGCCCCACCGCGGCCCGGCAATGGCCAGCCCCGCGAAGGCCGCGGCGAGACCGAGCCGCACAGCGCGCCACCCACTCCCCGTCAACGCCGACGGGGGAATGAGGCGGCGCACCACATCGAGTGCGCCGAAGCGCAGCAGTCGCCGCTCGCGGCTCGACCTCGCCCTTCGCAGGAGCAGCGCGAACGCGATCGGCAGCACGATGACGAGCGGCAGCAGCCACGGTAGCTCGATCCACTCCATGCCTGGGATGTCAATCATGGCAGTGGCCCCTTCCACGCGACGAGCAGCAGTTCGCTCCCCAGCGCGACGAGCATCAGACCGAGCGGCCAGCGAAAGAGCTCGGAGTAGCGGACATAAGTCCTGCTGCGTACCGGCGTGCGCTCCAGCGCGTCGATCTGCTCGGTGATGCGCTGCAATGCGGCGGGATCGCGAGCGCGAAAGTAGCGGCCGCCCGTCGCGTTCGAGACGTCGGTGAGCAGGGCATCATCGATCTCCACCCGCTGCATCTCATAGCGCAGACCGAACAGTCCTCGGCCCACGGGCACGGGCGCCATGCCCTCGGTGCCGACGCCGATGCCGTAGATCTTGATGCCGAAAGCGGCTGCAGCCTTCGCGGCCGTGCGCGGATCGATCGACCCGCGGTTGTTCACGCCGTCCGTGTGCAGGATGAGCACGCGCGAGCGGCCTGGCGCGTCCTTGAGCCGGTTCGCTGCCGTGGCGATCGCGGTGCCGATGGCCGTTCCGTCCTCGAGCTGGCCCGGCTGCAGGTTGTCCAGCGCAGCCTGCACCACCGGATAGTCCGTGGTGAGGGGCACCTGCGTCAGCGCCTCGCCCGAGAACGCGACGATCCCGATACGATCCGAGCTTCGTGCAGTGACGAACTGCTTGATCTTCGCGCGCGCCACCTCGAGCCGGTTCTGCGGCTGGAAATCCAGCGCGAGCATCGAGCTCGAGATGTCGAACGCAATGACGATGTTGATGCCTTCGCTCGTGGACGTCTCGGCATGTGCGCCCGACCGCGGGCGTGCGAGCGCGAGGATGCCGCACGCGAGCGCGAGGTTCCGCAGCATCGCGAGCGCGCGCGCGAGACCACGTCCGGCGTGCGGTCCGCGCGCCAGCACGGCAACGCGCGAGAAGACGATTGCAGCCGGCGTGCGACGCCGCGCGACGAGCCACCACACTGGCAACAGCAGCAGGAGCAGCAGCCACCACGGCGACGCGAACTGCAACGCCCCGAAGTCGATCATGCGGCACGCTCCTTCTGCTCAGCGCTTTCGGCGAGGGCGATCGCTACCGCCCGCTCGTGCTCTTCACGCACGATCGTCTTCGCCTCCTCACCGATGGTGCGTGCGCGATCGGCGCCGAGTGGCGCAGCGGCGAACTTCACCGGATCCACGGCGCTGAACAGGGTGCGCAGCGGCTCATGGGAAATCGTGGGGACGACGCGAACGGCGACGAGCAATTCACCGCTGGTCTGCGCCAACGACACGATCTCGAACCGATCGGCGAGATAGCGGCGAAGCACATCGGTCATGAGCGCGGCATGACGGCCCGGCTCGCCCGCTTCGATCAGCTTCAGCTTTTCCACGCGCTCGAACGACAGCGTCGCGTCGGAGTACGGATCGCCCGTGCCGGCCCCTGCGCGACGTCGGCGCCGCGCCCACCACCACCCAAGGAGGCCGACGACGAGGGCGACCGCCGCAGCGACGACCCACCACCACCAAGGGATCGGCGCACGCATCTCGATGAGGGCACGCGCCGGCTTCGGTATGCGCAGTGTGGTGTCGGCGGGCAGCACGCTCTTGACGAACAGCGCCGGTAGCGTGAGTGCGACGCGCCGCTCCCCATCGTCGGTCTGCACGAGCACGTCGCCGAGCTTGATGGGCTGCAAGCCGACATCCCACGCCGAGAGCCGATACGTCGCGATACGGTCGGAGGCCGACGCGGTGTCGGCGCCGTCGGCGACCGTCGGCGGCGCGAGCGATTGCACGGGGCCGAGCGAATCGACGGCGGCGGGGAAGCTGATCGTCGCGCCATGGGGCGCGCGAACGCGCACGGTCAACCGCACGACGTCGCCGACGGTGACGGTATCGCGCTCCAGCGCGATGCCGGCCTGCACGGGGATCTCGCGCTGTTGCGCGCGGGCCGCGCATGGCAGCAGCACGAGAGCGAACAACACAGGGAGGCCCCTCGCCGTGGACATCACCGTCTCCTCGAGCGCGTCTCGCGCGCACGGAAGAACTTGATCAGCGGGTCCACCACGCCGGCATCGGTGCGCACGGGGATCTCGTCGATGGCCAGGCGCCGCAGCAGGCGGCGACGCGCTCCCAGCTCGGCCGCGACGTTCTCCGCGAACGTCGCACGCACACCGGCATCGCTCGTGTCCACGTCGAGCACCTGGCCTGTCTCCGGATCCATGAACCGCGCGAGCCCGATGTCCGGCAGCTGTTGCTCGCTCGGATCGTCCACCGTCACGGCAACCACGTCGTGCCGTTGCGCCAGCAGCTTGAGCGGCTGCTCCAGGTCCGCGGACTGGAAGTCCGACACCACGAAGATGATCGCCTTGTGCGCGAGCATCTTGCCCGTGTACTCCAGCGCACCGGCGAGGTCGGTGCCCTTGCCCTCGGGCTCGAACACGAGCAGGTCGCGCATGAGGCGCAACGCGTGGCGTCGTCCCTTCCGCGGTGGCACGACGTGCTCGATGCGATCGGTGAACAGCACCGCACCCACGCGATCGTTGTTGCGGATCGCCGACATCGCGAGCACGGCGGCCAGCTCGCTCGCCAGCTCGCTCTTGAACCGCGTTTGCGTCCCGAAGCGCTCGGAGCCCGAGAGATCCACCGCGAGCATCACGGTGAGCTCACGCTCCTCGATGTAGCGCTTGACGTACGGCTTCCCCATGCGCGCCGTGACGTTCCAGTCGATCGAGCGGACTTCGTCGCCCGGCTGGTATTCGCGCACTTCCGCGAACTCCATCCCCTGCCCCTTGAACACCGAGCGGTATTCGCCGGTGAACAGGGAGTTGACGAGCCCGCGCGTGCGCAGCTCGAGGAGCTTGACCTGCCGCAGGATCTCCGGCGGCACTCCCTTGCTCGCCGTCGTGCTCGCGGGCGCGGTGGGGCTGCGTGCGACCGTGCTCACGGAGCCGCCTGGCTCACGGGCTCTCGACTTTCGCGAGGACGCGCGACACGATCTCGTCGCTCGTCACCTCCTCGGCCTCGGCCTCAAAGGTGGTGAGCACGCGGTGGCGCAGCACGTCGGGCGCGATGGCCTTGATGTCGTCCGGCGTCACGAACGCGCGGCCGCGCAGGAACGCATGCGCGCGCGACGCCTGCGCCAGCGCGATCGTCGCACGTGGGCTCGCGCCGAACTCGATCAGCGGCGCCAGCTCCTTCAGCCCTGCCGCCGCCGGCTCGCGCGTCGCGTGGACGATGTCCACGATGTAGTCGACGATGCGATCGTCCATGTACAGGTCGGCGATGCGGCCCCTTGCCTCGAGGATCGCTTCCGGCGTGGCGACGTGCCGCACGTCGATCGCATGGCCGCTCGCCATGCGTCGCATGATCTCCTTCTCTTCGTCGCGCGTCGGATAGCCGACGCGAAGCTTGAGCATGAAGCGGTCGACCTGCGCTTCCGGGAGCGGATAGGTGCCCTCCTGCTCGATCGGGTTCTGCGTCGCCAGCACGAGGAAGGGCTCCTCGAGCTTGTACGTCGTGCCACCGATCGTCACCTGCTTCTCCTGCATCGCCTCGAGCAGCGCGGCCTGTACTTTCGCCGGCGCGCGGTTGATCTCGTCGGCGAGGATGATGTTAGCGAAGATGGGTCCCTTCTTCACCATGAACTGGCCGGTGCTCTGGTCGTAGATCTGCGTGCCGAGCACGTCGGCGGGCAGCAGGTCGGGCGTGAACTGGATGCGCGAGAACGTCGTCGCGATCGTCTCCGCCAGCGTGCGCACCGTAAGGGTCTTCGCGAGGCCGGGCACGCCTTCCAGCAGCACGTGTCCGCCCGTGAGAAGGCTGATGAGCAGCCGGTCGATCATGTATTCCTGACCGACGACGCGCAGCGCAACCTGCTTGCTGACGTCCTGGATCAGGCGGGCATCCGCGGTCGATGACGCTTGTGTTGCCATGGGGGCAGTGAGTCGGTTGAGCGGTGAGTCGTCGATTGGAACTACACCAGCAACTGCTCGATGCTCCCGCGCGCTACAGCTTGTCCAGCGCGGCCTTCTCCTGCTTCGTGAGCGAGCGCACCTTTCCCACCGCAAGATCGCCAAGTTCGACGGGGCCGAACTTCACACGCACAAGGCGGTCCACCTCGAGACCCACCGCCTCGCACATGCGGCGCACTTCGCGATTGCGCCCTTCCGCAATGGAGATCGTGAGGTCCCAGCGCCCCCGGCCGACCTTGTCGGCCTTTACCTTGGTGGGCCGCACCACGCCGTCCTCGAGTTCGACGCCCTCGAGCAGTTGCTCGGCCGCATAGTCGCCTTCGCCGAGCACCGACGCCACGTACGTGCGCTCGACTTCATGGCTCGGGTGCGTGAGCCGGTGCGCGGCGGCGCCGTCGGTGGTGAGGAGCAGGATTCCCTCGGTGAGGAAGTCCAGTCGTCCCACATAGGTCAGGCCTGGTCGCGCGGGCACGAGGTCGAAGACGGTCGTGCGTCCCTCGGGGTCGTGCCTGGAGGTGATCACACCGGACGGCTTGTGCAGCACGAACCATTCGGTCGGGGCCGGCGCGCTGATGCGCTCCCCATCCACCTTGATGACATCGCGCTCGGGGTCCACCGTCTGGCCCACCTGCGCCAGGGTGCCGTTCACCGTCACGCGGCCGTTCGACACGAGCTCCTCCGCCTTGCGGCGGGAGAGCACGCCGGCACGCGCGAGCGCACGCTGGATGCGCATGGTCTCGGACATCAGAGCGGCCTGGGTTCGGCTTTGAGGGCGACGGCCAGCTCATCGGAGCGCGGAAGCTCCTCGAGGTGGCGCAGCGCGAAGTATTCGAGAAAGATCGGTGTCGTCCCATACAGCAAGGGACGGCCCATTCCCTCACCCCGGCCCACGACGTCGATCAGGCCGCGCTCGTGCAGCGACTTGAGCACACTGCCCACGGCCACGCCACGGATCTCCTCGATCTCCGCGCGGCCCAGGGGCTGGCGGTAGGCGATGAGCGCCAGCGTCTCGAGCGCCGCTGCGCTCAGCCGCGCCGGCCGCGAGGCAAGCTGCGCGCGCTCGATGGCTTCGGTGTACTCGGCGCGCGTGAGGATCTGCCACCCTCCCCCGATCTCCACCAGCTCCACGCCGTGACCGTCCACGTCGTAGTGTCGACGCACTTCGTCGAGCGCAGCCGCGATGGCGGCCTTCGATGCATCCGCGTCGAGAGCCGCAAGCTCGTCGGTCGGGATGGGGCGTGCGCTGGCGAACAGCGCCGCTTCAAGCAGCTTCGCTAGCGGCGTCACTCGTGATCTCCACGTTGGCGAATGGTCTGGGCTGTAGAACGGTGCACTCACCCATCTTCGCCATCTCGAGGAGGCCAAGGAGGGTGGAGAGAATCTGCCATGGCTCGGCGTCGCGCTTGACGATGTCCGTCCACAGCGCGTGGGAGCGCAGAGCCAGCAGCGCGCGAATCAGGATGATGGCGCCCGGCACGTCCACCGAGCGGGCGATGACGTCGTGCATCGTCGGATCCTTCGCCGTGCGAAGGATGCGGTCCACGGCCGCCAGCAGCTCGCTGAGCGAAAGCGCGAGCGGCGCTTCCGGCGGTGCGGCGGCGAGCGGAATGTAAGCGCGCGCGAAGCGGCTGCGTCGCGCCTCGCCGGCCCGCTCGAGCACGTCCACCACTTCGCGCATCTGCTGGTACTCGAGCAGGCGACGCACGAGCTCCGCGCGAGGGTCGTCCCACGCCTCGCTGCCGTCGCTGCGTGGCAACAGCATCTGCGCCTTGATGCGGAGCAGGCGTGCCGCCATCTCGAGGTAGTCAGCCGCATCGTTCAACGCCATCGTCCGGATGCGCGCCAGGAACTGCTCGGCCACGCGCGCAATGGGAATGTCGTAGATGTCCACCTGCTCTTCGCGGATCAGCGTCAGCAGGAGGTCGAGTGGTCCGGAGAACTCCGTCAGCTCGACGACGAACGACGGCGCTGGCGATGCGCCGTCGGCGGTGTAGCTCCCGAACTGCACGGCGTCGGTCATCGCAGCCACTGGCCCGCGGCCGGCACGATGAACGGCTGCGCCTTGTCGAGCAGGAAATCCGTGGCGATCTGGGCGGGGGTGAACCACATGTTGAGCAGACCACCGCCTTTCCACAGCAGGAGGAACAGCACGAGCAGGCCAAAGCGACCGAACTGCACGTACCGAATCGCCAGCGGGCGAGGAAGCAGGTACTTCATCACGTGCGAGCCGTCGAGCGGCGGGATCGGCAGCAGGTTGAACGCGATGAGGCTGAAGTTGAGGATCACGCCGATGATCAGCATCGCCTGCACTATGCCCATCGTGGCATCGAGGGCCGGCACGCCGCGCACGACGAGTCCGGTGAGCACGAGCGCAATCGCGCACCCTAGCGCGATGACGAAATTCGTCACCACGCCGGCAAGCGAGACGATGATGTCCCCCCGCCGGATGTTCGCATAGTTGCGCGGATCCACGGGCACCGGCCTGGCCCCCCCGAACACAACGAACCGTCCGCCAGCCAGCGCCGAGCCTGTCAGCATGATCAGGGGCAGCAGGATGGTGAGGTAGGGGTCGATGTGCCTGATGGGATTCCAGCTCAGTCGCCCGGCGTCGAGCGCGGTGCGATCACCCTGCTGGAGCGCGGCGTAGCCATGTGCGATCTCGTGAGCGATCACGGAGAACAGCAGAATGGGCGCGACGAGCAGGATTGTCTGTAGAGTATGCAACTGGTCAGGGCGACGACGTCGGGGGCGCGAGGGCTGCGCAAGCGCGTAAGCTAGTCGCGCTGTAGAGGAGAGTAAAGCGGTGCGCCGCGTCAAATTGTCCGCGATTCACAGGGTGGAAACCAGCGCGTGGCAAAGACTTACGCGTCGCGCAGCACGTGACGTCACAACGCGCACGCGAGCCCGCCGATCGCCCGCGGGCTCCGTGCATGATCTCACCGTGTTCAACGATTCCGCTCGGCCGAACGTGGAGAGAGTGCCGCTGGCGTTTGCACGCGACTCGCCCCATCGGCACTGAGCAACCCCGCGCTCGAATGCCTACACACGGAATCAGGGAGAGGCCCATGCTCGTCTCGTCGGACGCCGTACGCCGCATGATGTGCGCTGCCGCGATCGCCGCCGCGTTGCCTGCCACGCTGCCCGCTCAGGCGACCGGCCCGCTTGCCACCACCACAGGACAGCAGCCGGTGGTGATTCGCGGTGGGTGGCTATTCACCGCCACGGGGAACGACGTCGTCCCGAACCGCGGTGTCCTCATCGTGGGGGGACGCCTCGTCGCCGTGAACCGTCCGATCACCGCAACCGAGATGGCCGGCGCACGGATCGTCGACCTCAGGGACGACGAGTATGTCCTCCCCGGCCTCTTCGACGTCCACGCCCACTACAACATGACGCTGGGTGCCAACGGCATCCGCAGCGACGAGTTCACGTACAATCCGCTCATCTTCCTCGCCAACGGTGTCACGTCCACCTTTCCCGGCGGCGAGTACGATCCCGAGGGCATGATGGAAGCGCGCAAGCGCATCGACGCCGGAGAGCAGATCGGCCCGCGGATCTACAACTCGGGCCCGTACTTCGGCACGGCGCGCCGCGGATGGAATCAGAACGCCACGCAGGCCGACATCTATCGCGACGTGGACGAGTGGGCCGCCAAGGGCGCGCGCGCCTTCAAGGCGAAGGGCATCGCGCCGCAACACCTCCGCTGGCTCATCGAGCGCGCCCACCTGCATGGCCTCACGGTCACTGCCCACCTCGAGTCGGGCTTCCGCAACTCGACCAATGCCCGCGACGCCATCCTCATGGGCATCGATCGCGTGGAGCACATCCTCGGCGGCGACCAGCTCGACTCCACCAAGGCTGCCTATCCGCTGTGGTCGATGGTCGACACGGCGTCGACGCAGTTCAACGACATCGCCGACCTGTTCGTCGCGCGACACGTCATGTTCGACCCCACCATCACGGCCCCGATCTACTTCACCACGCTGCCGGAAGGATTCGACTATTGGGTGGACGAGCGAAAGTTCTTCTCGCCCGAGGTGCAGGAATGGGTGAAGGCCAAGCCCGCGAGACATGCCATTCCCTCGTGGGATTCCCTCTACAACGCCATGAAGCGAACGACAAAGGCCCTCTACGATCGCGGCGGCCTGCTCACGCTTGGCACCGATAATCCAAGCACGGGCGAGTTCATCGCGGGCTTCTCGGCGCATCGCGAGCTCCATACGCTCGTGCTGATCGGCATTCCTCCCGCCGCAGCGTTGAAGATCGCGACGATCAACGGTGCGCGGGCGATGGGGGTGTCGGACAAACTTGGAACCATCGAGGCCGGAAAGCTCGCCGACGTGTTCGTCATCGGTGGCAATCCGCTCACGAACATCACGAACACGCGCAACGTCCATCTCGTCATCAAGTCCGGAACGATCTATGATCCCAAGGCGCTGCTCGCGCAGGCCGAGGGGAAGATCGGTGCGTCGCCGAAACGGGCGACGCAGTAGCGCCGCGGTCAGCACACGCCCTTTCTGCCACTGTCTCCGCGATTACACGAGTGCCGTTGTTGGTTGGGCCAGGAAGAACAGAACGCCCGCACGATTGTGCGGGCGTTCTGTCGTCAAGCACCTAAGGCTCAGTTACTTGAAGTTGGGATTGTTGCGCGTCTCGACGTCAGGCAGTGGCACGCACGTGAGATCGCTGTACGTGTTTCCCCTGAGGGTCGTGCCCTTCACGAAGGGCAGATTGTAGCGAAGCATGTCCGAGTATCGCTGTCCCTCGCTGAACAGTTGACGGCGGCGCTCCTCGAGCACGAGGTCGATGAACGCCTGCCCGGCGGGAGCGGGATCGGTGATTATCGGGACACCGTTCGCCGTGCGCACACGGTTGATCGCGTCGAGTCCTGCCTGCCCACCCACGGCCTCGGCGAGGATGAGCTGTGCCTCGTTCCAAGACGCGATCGGAATCGGCGTAGCGCCGGTCTGGGCAATGAACTTCTGCTGCTGCCACAACGGCGTGACGCCGTCATTGGCCTTTTTGCCCGCATCTTTCACCTTGACGCGCGGGTCGGGCACGTTGCCCGGCACGCCGTTCACGGTGAGGTTGCGATACGGTACGGACACCGAGAGATAGTCGTTGCGGATCGTCAGGTTGTAGATACGATTCTCGCGCTGTGCCGCACCGCCCTCGGTGAATTCGGCATTCCGTACGAAGCCGGCCGGAACGAGGCCCGCATCGGCCGCCGCGCCGGGAAGATTCTTGAGGTCGAGCCTCGCGCGCGCTCGACCGACACGCGCCATGTTGAGGATACTCTGGTCACCGACCGCCGTCGCGCGGGTGATGGCGTCGGTGAAGCGCGCCTCGGCGGCCGCAAACACCTCGGCACGCGTCATCGCCGGACCGTTGTCCATCGTCATCTGGCACATCCCTTCGCCCAGCAACAGGTCGGCATAGCCGCCGTACGCGCGCATCTGGGCCATCAAGAGCGCACGGTTCGGCACCTGGGCATCGGTGAACCCTTCGAGACGTGTGAACGCGTCGTCAAGCTGGAAGCGCGCCTGCTGAAGCGGCGTGTAGAAGCCCATCGAGGTAGTGCCGCGGCCGTAGGTGCAGCTGCCCGGTTCACCCTTGATTTCCACGACACCGCGCCATTCCCACGGATGATTGTTGACGAAGCCGTTGGCCGACAGATACTCGCCGCTCAGCATGCCGGCAGTGGCAGCGTATTGCATGACGCCGCACTGCAGTGTCTGTATCGCGGCCGCAGCAAGTGCCGGCGCGAGCGCCGGATCCGACAGGGCTTCGGCTGGCACGCTGCTCGGATTCTCGACGTCGAGAATCTTGTTGCACGCGGTACTGCCAATGAGCGTGAACGCCAACGCCAAGCGCCACGCCGAATGAACGGCCGACCGTGCTGGCGTGACCAGCGTCGACCGATGAGTGAGTCTGAATGACATGAGTGTATGTCCTCGGTCGGGGATCAGTAGGTGAGTCGGAACGTGGCGACGACGCTTGACGTCGGCGGCATGATCGTCTGAAAGCCGTTCGACAGCGGGCCTACCGCGCGCGTTTCTGGATCCCACACGTGCTGGTTCGCAACGTCGACGTAGATTTCGCCGTCGCGCGACGTATTCCAGCCTTGTTGCGCTGTCCACAACATCGAAAGGTTACGACCGGCGAGCGTCACCCCACCGGCCGACGCACCAAGCCTCTGCACGAGCGACGGCTTGAGCGTATACGACGCCGAGAGCTCGCGCAGCTTCAGGAAGCCCGCCTGATACGTGCTCGGCGCATCGGCCTCGATGGCCCGATACACTTGGAGGAACTGATCGTTCTGCTCGATCACGGCCTTCGTCGAGCCCTGATTGTGCAGCGCGCGAATCTCGGTGTCCGACTGATGGTGGCCACCGTTGCCGTCGACGCGTGCGTAGAGACGCAGGTTGTCCCAGAGGGTGACTTGCGTGTTGAAGCCCTGCTGCCAGGTCGGCTGCGTGTGGCCCCAGTACACGCGCGGCGCAGGCGTGCCGGTATAGGTGCCGATCGGACAGGGCGCATCCGGGCCGCCCTGCTCGAGACCCGCCTTGCCCGTTCCGCCGTCGCAGATCGCGGAAATCACCGCGCCCGTCGGACTGAGTACCGCCGAACGAACCTTGTACATGAAGAAGTCGGCGATGCCGTAGCCGACACGGGCCTGTGCCTGCCCACCCCCGCCGACGGTCAGGAAACTCTGACCACCGAGGTCGTCGACGCGGTTGCCGTTATTGGCGAGCTGCGTTCCGACTTCCCAGGCAACGCGACGGCCCTGCAGGATGCGGAAGGTCGCGGCGAGCTCATTACCCCATGTCGAGAGGCGGCCGATGTTGACCACCTGACTCCCCGGGAAGCCGACGGACGGCGGTACGGGGACGTTCACGATCGCGTCAGTCACCTTGCGGCCGAAGTGCGTGTAGCTCACGTCCATGCGACGATCCAGGAGCGACGTCTCGAAGCCGAGCTCGAGCTCCGTGCTTCGCTCTGGCTTGAGCTGCGGGTTTCCAAATGACGACGGCACGAGCCCGCCGACGTTTTGGTACCCGACGCTCGACGTGTACAGACGCGCCGCGTCGAACGTGCCGGGCTGCGCGCCGGCCGCGCCGTATGCGCCACGCAACCGCAGGTCACCGAGTGCGCGTGCGACGACGCCAGCCTTCTCCTTCCAGAGCGGCTCTTCGCTCAGCACCCACGATGCGCTGACCTTGGGATAGTACGCGGCAGAGTAGTCCTTGCCGAATGCGCTGTTGTCATCAGCCCGAAGGGCGGCGGTCAGGAAGAGCCGGTTCTGCAAGGCCAACGCTTGCTGCACGAACAGTCCGACGGTCGCATTGGCCACGTAGCCTTCCGTCGCGTTGCGCGTCGTCGTGCCGGACACCGTCGTGATCGGCGACGCCGGGAACGTCGTGCCGCTCGCCGCGATGTTGCTGAGCTCCGAACGATAGGCCTGGAAACCCATCGTGGTCGTGAAATCATACGACCGGAGGGTGTACTTGAGATTTCCTGAATAGTCGAGGGTGAGAAAGTTGCGCGCCGCGCGCTCGACCGTCTTGGCGCCCAGCCCGTTGGACCCGTAGAAGCCGGCGTTCGCCGCCGTTTGTCTGGGGTACAGCGTCGAGTTGTTCTCCGAGTTGACGTCGAGGCCCATCGCCAGGCGATTCGTGAACCACGCGGTCGGTTCGAAGCGCGCCGTCACGCTCGTGGTCATGCGGTCGACGTCCGCGTGATCCTCCACGTCGTCCCATAGGTTTGCCGGCGCGAAGCCGAATCCGCCCGTCGTCGGGATCAGGCTCCGTCGGCCCCAGACGAGATTGCTGAATGGATCGGGGCTGATCGAGCCGTTCTGGGCAAGCCGGATGCGGTCGCGGATGTAGCCGAGGCTTCCCTCGATGCGAAGCTTCTTGTTGGCTTCGATGTCGATGTTGGCGCGTGCAGCGAACTTCTTGTCGTAGTTCCATGCAACGACGCCCAGGTCGTCGTCGTACGACGAGGAGAGATAGTAGCGCGTGATGTCATTGCCGCCGTGCAGATTCGCCGTATATCCGCTATTCCTGCCGTTCTGGAACACGGGTCCCTGACCGCTGTCGATCGCGTAGCGATAGAGGTTGAGCGATTCGAGCTGCCCAGTCGCGCTCTTCGACCACAGCAGGCCCGCACGGCCTTCGGGATTCGCCAGCCAGTTCGTTCCCTGGCGTGTGGTGAAGTCCCAATGCGGCGCGCTGTTCGTTCCACGCTTGGTGATGATCTGCACCACACCGTTGGAGGCCTCTGTGCCATAGAGTGTCGCCGCCGCGGGGCCCTTGATGATCTCGATGGACTCGATGTCCGCGGGATTGATGTCGTTGAGACGGCTCGCGCCGGCGCCACCGCGCTGCCCGGGGCCCCGCGAGGCACTGGCATCCATGCGCACACCGTCGATGTACACGATCGGATCGGTGCTGAGCGACAGGCTTCCGACCGAGCGCACGCGGATCTGCGCACCCGTGCCGACCTGTCCCGTCGCCGGCAGTACCACGACGCCCGGGGTGCGCGCGCCGATCAGCTGCTCGACGCTGCGTGGTGCAGAGGTCTTGAGGACTTCGCTCGCATTGATCGTTTCGATGACGTTGCCAACCGATCGCCGCTCGACGGACCCGCCGGTACCGGTGACGACGATCTGATCGAGGACCGCCGAGCGCTGTGGGAGGGCGAAATTGACGGTGGCGGCCTCACCGGCGTTCACCGTGATTCGCTGCGATGCGGGCGCGTAACCGACGAGGCGGACCCGCACCGTGACGGCACCGGCGGGGACTGCGGCAATCGTGTATTGCCCTGTCGCGTTCGTGCGCGATCCCCGCGTCGGGGTACCGCCTTCACCCGCGATGTACACCTCGGCGCCCGACAACGCCGCCCGCCCGGACGAGTCTGTGACCTGTCCCCGGATCGTCCCGGTGGTGCCTTGGGCGACGAGCGAGCTTGGGGACAGTGCGACGACCAGCAAAAGCAGATACCACCGAATGGCGATGCTCTTCGACATCGACCCTCCAACAGCGTGAATGGTGAGCGAGTGTCCAGCGATCAATAATGCCGACGGTCCAGACACCGTTGGCCGACGTCGGCCAACCTCGCCGCGTGGAACGGATGTCTGGGAAAGCCGGCGAGGATGCAGCACGGCGATGAATGACCACGCCTTGGTCGTCTCGAGTCACCTCCTCGAGGGAATCGGTGGGAGTACTGTGCGCCTCGGGCGGGAGATAGCTGCGTCTGCCAGCCTACGCTTGTGTTGGACTTATCGTTGAAGGGTCGCGTCATCCGCAAGAACCCGCGAGCGACGTGTCCTTTCCCGTCGTGCCCACTCCATTGACCCTCGCGATGACTGCGCGGTCAACGCAGTGCGGCTGCTTGACTTCGGCTCTCGTGCTGGATAGAATGCAGGCTCGCGACAATCGCGACTTCTATTGACTTTTTTAGGGATCTTTCGTGCCGAATATCGCATCCGCGAAGAAGAACATGCGGAAGTCGCGCTCCGCCACCGTGCGCAATCGCGCGCAGCGCTCGGCGCTCCGCACTGCGCTGAAGAAGGCGAAGGCGCCCACCGCAACCGCCGAAGAGCGCACTGAGGCCGTCAGCCTCCTCGACCGTGCCGCTCGCAAGGGACTTGTCCACAAGAACCTCGCCGCCCGCCAGAAGAGCAAGATGGCCAAGACCGCGAACGCCTGAGCAATCTGCGTCGCGAAGTGAAAGCGCCGGTCGACCCTGAGTCGACCGGCGCTCTGCTTTTGTGCCTCACCCCGCGCACTCAGAGCGACGCCAACTCCGCCCCGCAGCGCTCACAGTACCACTCGGTCGGATAGTTCATCGAGCCGCACTCACTGCACTTGAGTGTCTTCGCGCCGTCCACCAGCGCGTCGCGGCCGACCATGGCATCCATCCGCGACCGCGACGCCGTCGACTCCGTGCTCGGAACGTCCGCGTTCGACCCCACGAGCGGCGAGCTGCCCTTTTCCGTCAGGTTCGAGATCGACTCGTCTTTCGTTCGCAGGGCGAAGGAGTCGCGACGCGTCTTTTCGTCCGCCTGGTCGGTGGGCGCCGGCTCGATGGCCCCGGACGGCGTGTCCACCACAGAGCTGAGAAATGCCAACTCGTCGAAGCTGCTCTTCCGGGCCGCCGGGCGTGGGGCAGTCGTCGGGGCGATCGGCTCATCCATATCCAGCGCATGCTGCTCGATGGGGAGCATGCCCGGCGCCGGCGTCTGATGAATGATCCGGAGCGGTGACGGACGCGGAACCTGCTGCGGCGTCGCCGGAGCAGCGTCGGCGGCGTTGAGCGCCTGCGCAACCTTTTCCGCGGCAGCGGCTATCGCGCCCGACTTCCGCGGTTCGGTAACCGGTGGCGCAGCGGCAGCATTGGCAGCAGTGTGCGTCTTCTCCGAGGATGCGTTCGCCGTGGCAGGCGCCTCCGAAGCGGACGGATCAGGCTCGGCCGCGTGCGACGTGGCCGGCGTCACCGGACGTTGCGCCGCGTCGAGCAACTCGCGCGTCTTCCGGAGCTCCTGCTCCACCTCACTATGGCGACCGGAGAGCTCCGCGAGCGTCGCATCGCTTCCCGCCTTCGTGCCCTCCCAGTCCGCTCCCGACAGTTCGCCGACATGCGCTCGCAACTCGGCCTCCGCCCGCTCGTCTTCGGCGCGTTGCCGTTCTTCGCCGATGCCGCTCAGGCGGCCCGAGAGCGCCTCCATTTCGCGGCGAAGCCCCTCTGTGTGCGTGGTGAGATTGGTGATGACCGCCTCGAGTCGCGCGGAGTAGTCGGCGTGGACCCGCTTGAACACGTGCTCCGGCGTGGTCGCGCGCCGCGCCTCGAGTGCCGTGATCCACCCCTCGAACCGGTGCCGCTCGTCCATAAGCGCGCTCACCGCCACCAGCGTGGGGCCCTGGATGCCCGAGGGCTGGTTGGTGTGCGTCTCGCCGCCCTGAATGTCTTCCGTCATCAGTCTTCTCCAGCGTCTTCGGGTGCCATGCGTCGCGCCGACAATACACCCTGTCGCGCGGCGCGCAACGCGTCGCCCTGCTCGGGCGAGAGTGCATTCACGCGACCGAGTGTCCGCGCAGTGAGCATGATGCGCGCCGCCTGCTCCATACTCTCCATCCGCTGGTGCGCTAGCAAGAGGGTGGGGCCCACGGTCGTCGCACCATGATTGGCGAGCAGGAAGCCGTCGTGTGCGGCAAGAAATGGTTCGAGGGCGTCACCCAGGGCGGGCGTGCCGGGCATCGCATACGGCACCAGGGGCACACCGCCAAGGTGGAAGATAAACTCCGGCAACACGTCGTTCATGAAATCGAGGCCGGCGACGCCGAAGCCAGTCGCCACGGGAGGGTGTGCGTGCACCACCGCACGAACGTCGGTGCGCCGCTGGTAGATGCGCAGGTGCATGCCGATCTCGGACGACGCCGGACCCGATCCGCGAAGCCTGCTGCCCGCCAGATCGAGCTCGATGAGATCGGACTCGCCAATGTCGCCCTTGCTCGCCCCCGCGGGCGTGATGAGGATCACACTGTTCGTCAGGCGCACGCTCACGTTGCCATCCTGCCCGGCGACGAGGCCAGCGCCATGGAGGCGACGGCACACGTGCACGATCTCGCGCGCGGCCGCCGCGCGCGAGGACTTAGTCATCGCGGCGGAAGGCGATGCGGCCATCGACGATCGTGCACGCCACGCGGCCCTGCAACTCCATCCCTTCATACGGCGTGTTCCGCCCTTTCGACATGAACCGCGACGCCTTCACCGTCCACTTCTCGTCGGGGCTGAACACGGTGACGTCGGCGAGCGCACCGCGGCGGATCGTGCCGCCGGGCAACTTGAACAGCCGCGCGGGCGCACAGGCCATGCGCTCTACGAGGAGCGACACATCAACGATGTTGCGGTGCACCAGCCACGTCAGGTTCACGGCGAGTGCCGTCTCCAGGCCGATGATGCCGTTCGGCGCATCGGCGAACTCGCGCTCCTTCTCATCGTAGTGATGTGGCGCGTGGTCGGTGGCGATGACGTCGATGGTGCCGTCCTTCACCCCCTGCTGCAGCGCCTCGACATCGGCGATGGTGCGCAACGGCGGGTTCATCTTGGCATTCGTGACGTAACCCTCCACCGCATCCTCCGTCAGCGAGAGATGATGCGGGCACACCTCGGCGGTGACGTTGATGCCGCGCTCCTTGCCCCAGCGAATGAGTTCGACCGACCCCTTCGTGCTCATGTGGCAGAGATGGATGTGCCCTCCGGTGAGCCGCGCGAGCAGGATGTCGCGGATGGCCATGATCTCTTCGGCCTCGGCGGGAATGCCCTTGAGTCCGAGCCGAGCGCTCACGAGACCTTCGTTCATCGCGCCGCCGGCCGCGAGCGTCGGTTCCTCGCAGTGGTCGGCCACCGGGATACCGAACGTGCGCGCGTACTCGAGCGCCGTGCGCATCAGTTGCGCGCTCACCACCGGCTTGCCGTCGTCGCTCACGGCAACCGCGCCCGCACCCACCATCTCGCCGAACTCGGCGAGCGTCTCCCCCATCTCGCCGATCGAGATGGCGCCGATGGGATAGACCCGTGCGCCCCCCGCCTTCTTCGCCTGGCTGATGATGAAGCCGACCGCGGCCTGGTTGTCCGTCACCGGGTCGGTGTTGGGCATCGCACACACCGCCGTGAATCCCCCCGCCGCGGCAGCGCGCGCGCCCGTCGCGATGGTCTCGACCTCTTCGCGGCCCGGCTCGCGCAGGTGGCAATGGACATCGATGAAGCCGGGAGAGACGATCGATCCGGTGCAGTCGATCAACTCGATGGCGTCGCCATCGCGGCGCACGTCGCCGACACGGCCGACCGCTTCGACGACACCGTCGACGATCAGCAGGTCGCCGATGTCGTTCAGCTTCTGCGAGGGATCGACGAGGCGTCCGCCCCTCAGCAGGATCGCGCGCGCCGTCATCGCCCGCCTCCACCCTTCGCCGCTTCCGCCAGCTCCGGCTTTCCGCCAGCGAGCAGATAGAGCACCGCCATGCGCACCGCCACGCCGTTGGTCACCTGATTGAGGATCACACTGTGAGGTCCATCGGCGACGTCCGAGTCGATCTCGACGCCGCGGTTCATCGGTCCGGGATGCAGGATGAGCACGTCCCTCGGCGCGCGCGCCAGACGATCGCGCGACACGCCGAACACGCGATTGTACTCGCGCAGCGATGGGATGTACCCCTTCTGCATCCGCTCCAGCTGCAGGCGAAGGATGTTGAGCGCATCCGCCCACTGCACCGCATCCTCGATGTGGTCGAACACCGTGACGCCGAAGTCGTCGATCGCGTTGGGCAGCAGCGATCGCGGTCCGCACACGCCGACCTCCGCACCCATCTTCAGCAGCCCCCAGATGTTCGATCGGGCGACGCGCGAGTGCAGCACGTCGCCAACGATGCACACCTTCACCCCGTCGAGCTTCTTGAAGTGGTCGCGCAGCGTGAGCATGTCGAGTAAGCCCTGCGTGGGATGCTCGTGCGTGCCATCACCCGCATTGATCACGTTCGACTCGATGCGCTCGGCAAGGAATTGCGCCGCGCCCGACGCGCCGTGACGGATGACCACCATGTCGATCCGCATCGCCTCGAGGTTGCGTGCGGTGTCCACGAGGGTCTCGCCCTTGCTGACGCTCGACCCCGACGCGGCGACGTTGACCGTATCCGCCGACAACCGCTTCTCGGCGAATTCGAAGGAGACGCGCGTGCGCGTCGACGCCTCGAAGAAAAGATTCACGATGGTCGAGCCGCGCAACGTCGGCACCTTCTTGATCGCGCGCTCGCTGATCTCCTTGAACGGCTCGGCAGTGTCGAGGATGAGGCGGATCTGCTCGGACGTCAGGTGCTCGAGACCGAGGAGATCCTTGCCGAGCGCGCCTCGTGCGTTCACTCGCGCTCCGCGATGATCACGGCGTCGCGGTCGTCGAGCTCCTTGACCAGCACGTCCACCCGCTGCTTCGCACCCACCTCGATCGTCTTGCCCACCACGTCGGGTTGGATGGGCAACTCGCGTCCGCCGCGATCGATGAGGACGGCCAGCGCGATGCGCTTTGGCCGGCCGAAGTCGGCGAGCTCGTCGAGCGCGGCGCGGATCGTTCGCCCGGTGTAGAGCACGTCGTCCACGATGACGACATGCTTCCCGTCGATCCCCCACGGGAGGTCGGTCGGGCCCACCACCGGCCGAGGACCGACCGTTTGCAAGTCGTCGCGATAGAGCGTGATGTCGAGGGCGCCGCGCGGCACATCCGCGCTCTCGCGATCGCGGATGTACGATACGATGCGCGCCGCGAGCTGGACTCCGCGGCGCTGGATTCCGACGATGAGGAGGTCGTCGGTCCCGTCGTTGAGCTCGACGATCTCGTCGGCCATTCGACGCAGGGTGCGATCCATTGCGCGTGCGTCGAGTGTTACGGACTGGCGATCGGTCAGTGCGGCAATATGGCCGCGCGAGTCTCAAAACAGAAGCGCTGGCGGCTTTCGCCGCTCACGTCGCTGAAAGACGCGCTGTGGGCGAAGTAGCCGCGAC